>NZ_JBYOJR010000029.1:0-94038 GCF_057798915.1 Cupriavidus sp. 22TCCZM01-5 | reverse complement strand
GGCGTCGGCCACGTCCAGGATGTCATAGCCGCGGTAGTGCAGGTCGTTGCCGGTACGGCCGACCGTGCACAGGGCGGTGTTGCCGGCGGTCACGCCCGACAGGGCAACGGACTTCTTGGGCTTCGGCCCGGTCGGTTGCGGGGTTTCAGCGGGTGCGCTGTTCTTTGCTGCGGACATCCTGTTCTCCTGTGGTCTTGGTATTTGCCGGATGCTGTGCGGGCGCGGGCCAGGCCGCGGGCTAGTCGAAGAACAACTCGGCCACGTTGCCCGGCAGCGGCGTGCCCGTCGCATGAGCGCGCTGCAGCAGCGACCAGTAGTACCGGTAGCTGGCGCGGTCATGCAGTTGCCCGTCGTGCCGGATCGGGGCCCAGTTGTTCTCGTGGGCGGCCAGCAGGATCTGGCTGGCCGCGCCGATTTCCTCGATGCCGGGCCGGAACGCGGCGACGATCGGCTCGATCTGGCCCGGGTGGATGCTCCACTTGCGCAGGTAGCCGAACTCTGAGCGCGCGCGCAGCGCGTCATCGCCCGCGTGCTGCGGTGCCTGGACATCGGTGCTGACATTGTGCGAAGGCACCTTGCCGTGACGGTGGCAGGCGGCCGATATCTCCAGCATGGCCCGGCGGATCAGGGGGTGCTCGAACTGCTGCGGCGAGCGCATGGCTTCGCCCGGAATCGCGCCGTGGTGGGCCGAGACGAAATCCATCAGGCCGAAGCTCAGGCATTCGACCTGCACCAGCGAGGCAATGTCGAAGGCCTGTTCGAGCGCGGCATGCGTCTCGACCAGCACATGAATCGGGATGTGGCGTGCAATGCCTGCCGCGCGCGCCACCTGGTTGACATGATCGGTCACCCGGGCCACTTCGACGACATCGGTGACCTTGGGCACGACCACGTAGGCCAGGCGGGCACCGGCCGCGCGCACAAGCACGTCGACATCCTGCTTCCAGCATGGGTGCGCCGGATCGTGGATGCGCACGCCCACGCGGTTGTGGGCGTTGAGCGGACTATTGACGAGGCTGGCGCAGAGTTCGGCGTGCTCGCGCTCAAGCCCGACGGCGGCGCCGTCTTCGCAGTCGAAGGTGATATCGAAGACGGGACCAAGCTCTTGCTGCAGCGCCAGCGACTTGAGCATCAGCTTTTCGCTGCCTGCGTAGTGGTCGCAGACCGGCAGCTGGATGGGGATGGCTTCGCCCTGGAACAAGACCTCGGATGGGTGCACTTGGAGACTGGTCAGAAGAAAGGGTTGGTGGGCAGGGGCCCAAGAAAAAAACCGGAGCCCGCGCCGATTCTTGAATCGTTGCGGTGCTCCGGTTTCCTAGCGGACAGGATCCGAGGATCAGCCGAGCAGATGCTGCACGCCGGCCTTTTCTTCTTCCAGTTCGTTCAGGGTGATGTTGATCTTTTCCTGGCTGTAGGCGTCGATCTCCAGGCCCTTGACGATTTCGTACTTGCCGTTGGCGCAGGTCACGGGGTAGCCGAACATGGTGTCGGCCGGGATGCCGTATTCGCCGTTCGACGGGATGCCCATGGTGACGACCTTGCCGTTGGTGCCCAGCACCCAGTCATGCACGTGGTCGATGGCGGCGTTGGCGGCCGAGGCAGCCGACGACAGGCCACGCGCCTCGATGATGGCGGCGCCGCGCTTGCCGACGGTCGGCAGGAACACGTCGTTGTTCCAGACCGGATCGTTGATCATGTCCTTGACGCTTTTGCCGTCGACGGTCGCGTAGCGGTAGTCGGCGTACATGGTCGGGCTGTGGTTGCCCCACACGAACATCTTCTCGATCGACGACACCGGCTTGCCGGTCTTGGCGGCGATCTGCGACAGGGCACGGTTGTGGTCCAGGCGCAGCATGGCGGTGAAGTTCTCGCGCGGCAGGCTCGGGGCCGACTTCATGGCGATGTAGGCGTTGGTGTTGGCCGGGTTGCCGACCACCAGCACCTTGACGTTGCGGCTGGCGACTTCGTCCAGTGCCTTGCCCTGCACCGTGAAGATCTGGGCGTTGGCTTCGAGCAGGTCCTTGCGCTCCATGCCCTTGCTGCGGGGACGTGCGCCCACCAGCAGGGCGACGTCGGCGTCCTTGAAAGCGACCTTCGGGTCATCGGTGATCACCACGCCAGCCAGCAGCGGGAAGGCGCAGTCTTCCAGTTCCATCACCACGCCCTTGACGGCCGCCTGGGCCTGGGGCAGGTCGAGCAGTTGGAGGATGACCGGCTGGTCTTTGCCCAGCATATCGCCGTTGGCGATGCGGAACAGCAGGGAGTAGCCGATCTGGCCAGCGGCGCCGGTCACTGCGACGCGCATTGGGGCTTTAGCCATGAGTAAATCTCCAAACGAAAAGATGGGGGAAACCGGTGGGTGGCGCGCCGCGTAGGGGGAGGCTCGTCACCACGTGCTGGTTGTCGCCACAGCGGGGAGCGGCAGTCCGCCGGAACCAGGTGGCGGGGCCACGGGCGGAACCGGTGAGGAGAAGCCGCAACGGGTCATGGTGAGGCAACGAAGCGTAAGTCTACTGCGAAGCGGGGCGCATTAGCCAGTTTGGCGCATCAGCCGATTGGGGGCGGCTTTCATGCCTCTGTCACGCGCGCCGCCGGCGTGGACCAGCGCGAGTGTAGGTCGGGGTTCCGGTGATTGTCAATTCATATGTCTTATATAAGACATAAGACATTTAACGTCGAGCTGGACGGGGCTCGCCCTTTTGTGGTGAAATCCCGCTATGTCCTCCCTGCCTACGTCCCTGACCGGCGCCTCCGTACCCGGAGCGCAGGATTCTGGTGCTGCCAATACCGGCGCCGGGACGCAGTCGCCGTCATCTTCATCGCCTTCCCAGCAGCCACAGGCTCCCTCCGTTGCCCACGCCGTGCCGTCGCCCACCTTCAGTCCGCTCTACCAGCAGATCAAGGCCCTGATCACGCGCAGCCTGCAGTCGGGCGAGTGGAAGCCAGGCGAAATGATACCCAGCGAAATGGAGCTGGCCTCGCGCTACAAGGTCAGCCAGGGCACCGTGCGCAAGGCCATCGATGAGCTTGCCGCCGAGAACCTGGTGGCGCGCCGGCAGGGCAAGGGTACCTTCGTCACCACCCACCACGAAGACGTGGTCAAATTTCGCTTCCTGCGGCTGGTGCCGGACGAGGGAGAGCCGCATTATGGCGCCAGTCGCGTGCTCGAGTGCAAGCGGCTGCGTGCGCCCGCCGAGATCGCGCGCCTGCTCGACATCCGCACCGGCGACAGCGTCGTGCAGATCCGCCGCGTGCTGACATTCTCCGCCGAGTCGACCGTGCTCGACGAGATCTGGCTGCTCGGCGCCAACTTCAAGGGGCTCACGGCGGAAAAGCTGACCGAGTGGAAGGGCCCCATGTATGCGTTGTTCGAGGCCGAATTCGGCACCCGCATGATTCGGGCCTCTGAGAAGATTCGTGCGGTGGCTGCCGATGAGACGGCTGCCACCTTGTTGTCCGTCCCGTTGGGGTCGCCGTTGCTGTCGGTCGAACGCGTGTCCTACACGTATGGCGATCGTCCTGTCGAAGTGCGGCGCGGCCTGTATGTGACCACGCGCCACTATTACCAGAATGATCTGAGCTGAATATCGCGGGCACCGTGCGGCTCGGCGCCTGGATTATTGCAATATTCGTCATGATGGTTGCGGCTATTGCGAGATGCGGATGGTTTTGACGCATCCGGAAGTGCTGTGTGCGATTGTCGGGCGCCGCGTGTCGGGGCCTGATAGCTGAAAATTATTGGTGCGGCGCGCAACAAAGGCGCTAAAATCTCATGGATTTGCCCCAATGCATTCCTTTGCATGCAGGGGCAATGGCAGTTTCGTTTTTTGTTTACCGCAAAATGGGGTCTCGCATGGCTGAAGCCGTCAAACAAGCCAGGCCGGAGTTCCGGAATATCGGTATCTCGCAGATCGCGAAATACCGGTTGCCCTGGGCCGGCAAGGTATCCATCCTGCATCGCGTAAGCGGTGCCTTGATGTTCCTCCTCCTTCCCTTCGTTCTGTACCTGTTTGAGCAGAGCATTACCTCCGAACTGAGCTTCGCAAAGTTCTCGGCACTGTTGTCCGGTGGCTTCGTCAAGCTGGTTGTGCTGGCCCTGATCTGGGGTTATCTGCATCACTTCTGCGCTGGTATCCGCTTCCTGCTGCTGGATGTGCACGTTGGTGTCACCAAGCCCGCTTCGGCTAAGTCTGCCATCGGCGTGCTGGTTGTCAGCCTGCTGCTTACCCTGATTTTCGGCCTGAAGCTGTACGGCCTGTTCTGAGGAGAATCAAGGTGGCAAACAATAATATCGGTCCCAAGCGTCTTGTCGTCGGTGCCCACTACGGCCTGAAAGACTGGCTCGCGCAACGCGTCACGGCCTGCATCATGGTGGTCTTCACCGTGGTCCTGGCCATTGCTTTCCTGCTGTCGAACGGCGCTTCGTACGAAGCGTGGGCAGGGCTCTTCGCCAACCAGTGGATGAAGATCATCACGTTCCTGACCATCCTGTCGCTGCTGTATCACGCCTGGATCGGCGTACGCGACATCTGGATGGACTATGTGAAGCCGATGGCAGTGCGCCTCGTGCTGCAAGTTCTTACGATTCTGTGGCTCGTCGGTTGTGCGGGCTACGCTGCTCAGATTCTCTGGAGGGTGTAATAAATGGTCGCAGTCAAGACTGGATTGCCGCGTCGCCGCTTTGACGTGGTCATCGTCGGTGCTGGCGGCGCCGGGATGCGCGCATCCCTCCAGCTCGCGGAAGCCGGCCTGAACGTCGCCGTGCTGTCCAAGGTGTTCCCGACCCGCTCGCACACGGTGGCGGCGCAGGGCGGTATCGGTGCTTCGCTGGGCAACATGAGCGAAGACAACTGGCACTATCACTTCTACGACACCATCAAGGGCTCGGACTGGCTGGGCGACCAGGACGCCATCGAGTTCATGTGCCGTGAAGCCCCGAAGGTCGTGTACGAGCTCGAGCACTTCGGCATGCCGTTCGACCGCAACCCGGACGGCACCATCTACCAGCGTCCGTTCGGCGGCCACACCGCCAACTACGGCGAGAAGCCCGTGCAGCGTGCCTGCGCCGCGGCCGACCGTACCGGCCACGCGCTGCTGCACACGCTGTACCAGCGCAACGTGCGCGCCAAGACCCACTTCTTCGTCGAGTGGATGGCGCTGGACCTGATCCGCGACCAGGACGGCGACGTGCTGGGCGTGACCGCGCTGGAAATGGAAACCGGCGAGGTCTACATCCTCGAAGCCAAGACCACGCTGTTCGCGACCGGCGGTGCCGGCCGTATCTACGCGGCTTCCACCAACGCCTTCATCAACACCGGTGACGGCCTGGGCATGGCAGCGCGCGCAGGCGTGCCGCTGGAAGACATGGAGTTCTGGCAGTTCCACCCGACCGGCGTGGCCGGCGCGGGCGTGCTGATCACCGAAGGCGTGCGCGGCGAAGGCGGTATCCTGCGCAACAAGGACGGCGAGCGCTTCATGGAGCGCTATGCCCCGACGCTGAAGGACCTGGCGCCGCGCGACTTCGTCTCGCGCTCGATGGACCAGGAAATCAAGGAAGGCCGCGGCTGCGGCCCGAACGGCGACTACGTGCTGCTCGACCTGACCCACGTCGGTGCCGAGACCATCATGAAGCGCCTGCCGTCGATCCGCGAAATCGGCCTGAAGTTCGCCAACGTCGACGCGATCAAGGAACCGATCCCGGTGGTCCCGACCATCCACTACCAGATGGGCGGTATCCCGACCAACTATCACGGGCAGGTCGTGGTGCCGAAGAACGGCAACCCGAACGAAGTCCTGAACGGTTTCTACGCGATCGGCGAATGCTCGTGCGTGTCGGTGCACGGCGCCAACCGCCTGGGCACCAACTCGCTGCTCGACCTGGTGGTGTTCGGCCGCGCCGCCGGCAACCACATCATCGCGCAGAACCTGAAGCAGAAGGAGCACAAGCCGCTGCCGGCCGACGCCGCCGACCGCGCGCTGTCGCGCCTGGCCAAGCTGCAGGGCACGACCTCGGGCGAGTACACGCAGGACGTCGCCAACGACATCCGCAAGAACATGCAGTCGCATGCCGGCGTGTTCCGTACGCAGAAGCTGATGGACGAAGGCGTGGAGCGCATCCTGGAAGTGTCGGAGCGCGCCAACAACATCCACCTGAAGGACAAGTCCAAGGTCTTCAACACCGCGCTGGTGGAAGCCCTGGAAGTGGCCAACCTGGTGGAAGTGGCCAAGGCCACCATGATCTCGGCAGCCGCCCGCAAGGAATCGCGCGGTGCGCATGCGCACAGCGACTTCCCGAACCGCGACGACCAGAACTGGCTCAAGCACACGCTGTTCTACAGCGAAGGCAACCGCCTCGACTACAAGCCGGTGAAGATGGAGCCGCTGACGGTGGAAAGCGTTCCGCCGAAGGCCCGTACTTTCTGAGCACCGCATCGTAGAGAAAACAGGACCCACAGAAATGAAGCGTATTTTCGAAGTCTACCGCTACGATCCGGACAAGGACGCGGCACCTCGCATGCAGACCTACGAGGTCGAGCTCGACGGTCACGAGCGCATGCTGCTGGACGCGCTGGTCAAGCTCAAGAAGCTGGACGAAACCATCTCGTTCCGCCGCTCGTGCCGTGAAGGCGTGTGCGGTTCGGACGCGATGAACATCAACGGCAAGAACGGCCTGGCGTGCCTGACCAATATGCGCGAGCTGCCGGACCGCATCGTGCTGCGTCCGCTGCCTGGCCTGCCCGTCGTGCGCGACCTGATCGTCGACATGACGCAGTTCTTCAAGCAGTACAACTCGATCAAGCCGTTCCTGATCAACGACGAGCCGCCGCCCGAGAAAGAGCGCCTGCAGTCGCCTGAACAGCGTGACGAGCTCGACGGCCTGTACGAGTGCATTCTGTGCGCGAGCTGCTCGACGTCGTGCCCGTCGTTCTGGTGGAACCCGGACAAGTTCGTTGGCCCGGCCGGCCTGCTGCAGGCTTACCGCTTCATCGCGGACAGCCGCGACCAGGCCACCGGCGAGCGTCTGGACAACCTGAACGACCCGTACCGCCTGTTCCGTTGCCACAGCATCATGAACTGCGTCGACGTGTGCCCGAAGGGTCTGAACCCGACCAAGGCTATCGGCAAGATCAAAGAGTTGATGGTCCGCCGCGCGGTCTGATCCGGCGGAGTTTGCAGTAAAGAGCAGTCGTTGTAAGAGGCGCGTCAGCCTGAGCGGCTATATCAGGCGGGCGCGCCGAAAAGCAGGAAGCCATGACCGAGAGTCTCGCCACCAACTTCTCCCACCAGGCCGATCCACACAAACGCGCGCGTCTGCGCTGGCGTGCGCGCCGCGGCCTCCTGGAGAACGACATCATCGTCGAGCGATTCTTCAACCGTTACGAGGAGAGCCTGTCCGACGAGGATGTGGCTTCGCTGAGCACGCTGTTCGAACTCAGCGACAACGAGTTGATGGACCTGCTCCTTGCCCGCAAGGAGCTGGACGGTGAACTCGACACGCCCCCGATGCAGCGCATCATTGGCCTGCTGCGTTCGGTCTGAGTTTTTGGTCAATATTATTATTCACAGCATTTGAAGGATCCGACATGACGCCGTCCGATGTGAAAGCCACGCTATCGTTCTCCGATGGTTCCCCCAGCGTTGAGCTGCCGATCTACAAGGGCACCGTGGGCCCGGACGTGATCGACATTCGCAAGCTGTACGGCCAGACCGGCAAGTTCACCTACGACCCCGGTTTCATGTCGACGGCTTCGTGCAACTCGAAGATCACCTACATCGACGGTGACAAGGGCGAGCTGCTGTACCGCGGCTACCCGATCGAGCAGCTGGCGCAGAAGTGCGACCACCTCGAAACCTGCTACCTGCTGCTGAAGGGTGAACTGCCCAACGCCAAGCAGAAGGAGGAATTCACCGGCCACGTCATGAACCACACCATGGTTCATGAGCAGCTGCAGTTCTTCCTGCGCGGTTTCCGCCGCGATGCCCACCCGATGGCCGTGCTGACCGGCCTGGTGGGTGCCATGAGCGCGTTCTACCACGACGCGATGGACATCGATGATCCGCACCAGCGCGAGATCTCGGCCATCCGCCTGATCGCCAAGATGCCGACCATGGTGGCCATGGCGTACAAGTACAACATCGGCCAGCCGTACATCTATCCGCAGAACGACCTGTCCTACTCGGGCAACTTCCTGCGCATGCTGTTCGGCACGCCGTGCGCCCCGTACACCGTCAATCCGGTGCTCGAGCGCGCGCTGGACCGCATCTTCATCCTGCACGCCGACCACGAGCAGAACGCGTCGACCTCGACCGTGCGCCTGGCCGGTTCGTCGGGCACGAACCCGTTCGCAGCCATCGCCGCTGGCGTGGCCTGCCTGTGGGGTCCGGCTCACGGCGGCGCCAACGAAGCCGCGCTGAAGATGCTGGAAGAGATCGGCAGCGTCGACAACATCAACGAGTTCATCAAGCAGGTCAAGGACAAGAATTCGGGCGTGCGCCTGATGGGCTTTGGCCACCGCGTGTACAAGAACTACGATCCGCGCGCCAAGCTGATGCGCGAAACCTGCCATGAAGTGCTGGAAGAGCTGGGCCTGCACAACGACCCGCTGTTCAAGCTCGCCATGGAGCTGGAAAAGATCGCCCTGGAAGACGAGTACTTCGTCAGCCGCAAGCTGTACCCGAACGTCGACTTCTACTCGGGCATCGTCCAGCGCGCGCTGGGCATCCCGACGTCGCTGTTCACCTGCATCTTCGCGCTGGCTCGTACCCCGGGCTGGATCTCGCAGTGGGAAGAGATGATCACCGATCCGGAGTACAAGATCGGCCGTCCGCGCCAGCTGTTCAACGGCGCCGCTTCGCGCGACGTGCCGGACATGGCCAAGCGCTAAGCGCAGGCTTTTCCATCGGCTGCGCACTGCAGCAAACTCAGACGCCCCGGCCCGCCGGGGCGTTTGTCTTTCTGGTGCCATGCGTCTTGTGCGATGCAGCGCGGGCGACGGCAGGAAATTGCAGGCTAAGTGGTCAGAAGCGCAATTTGTGGAGAATTGTGTCGCGATCAGCCAATCAGGTTCCGCATTTATTGTGCGATTTTCGCATCCGGCAGGAGATTTGACCCTATAATGCGGGCTGCTCTGCCGATGGCAGCCGGGCCACCCTTCCGGCAAGCCGTGCGGCAAGCGGGGCAGGCGACAGCGCTTGCGCAATAGAGAACGCATTAAACGTTGTCTTTCCGAACCATG
Source organism: Cupriavidus sp. 22TCCZM01-5 (assembly GCF_057798915.1). Classification (NCBI taxonomy): domain Bacteria; kingdom Pseudomonadati; phylum Pseudomonadota; class Betaproteobacteria; order Burkholderiales; family Burkholderiaceae; genus Cupriavidus; species Cupriavidus sp. 22TCCZM01-5. The sequence continues at coordinate 84,802 of NZ_JBYOJR010000029.1, read as the reverse complement.
CTCCCCTGATCCCATCCGGGGGCTGACACATGCCGGGCCCCGCATTCGCTGTCTTCTTGCCGGACCCGACTACCGCGTCTCGGGCCTAGTTTCTCTGTCGTCCGCGGGTGTAGTTCGATTGCGCAGGTCATGCCGTTCTGCCCGTATGACCACAATACCAATCGAGGAGCTCCTGATGACGCTTTCCCGCCTTACGTCCATTTCGCTGGCCGCCGTGCTGGCTACCCTTGGCGCTGCCGCCAACGCCGAAACCGTGAAGATCGCCATTGCCGGCCCGATGAGCGGCTCGGTGGCCCAGTATGGCGACATGGTCAAGGCCGGTGCGCTGACCGCGATCGAGCAGATCAATGCCGCTGGCGGCGCCGGTGGCAACAAGTTCGAAGCGGTGCTGATGGACGACGCCTGCGAGCCGAAGCAGGCCGTGGCAGTGGCCAACAAGATCGTCAGCCAGGGCATCAAGTATGTGATTGGCCATGTATGCTCGGGCTCGACCATCCCTGCTTCGGACATCTACGAGAACGAAGGCATCGTGATGGTCACGCCGTCGGCCACGGCGCCGCAGCTGACCGAAGCCAAGAAGCGCAAGTTCATCTTCCGCACCATCGGCCGCGACGACCAGCAAGGTCCCGCTGCAGCCCAGTACATCATCGGCAAGGTCAGGCCGAAGAAGGTTGCCGTGCTGCACGACAAGCAGTCGTACGGCCAGGGCATCGCCACCTCGGTGAAGAAGGACCTGGAAGCCGCCAAGATTCCGGTGGCCGTGTTTGAAGGCATCAACGCCGGCGATTCGGACTACTCCGCCGTCATCACCAAGCTCAAGTCGCAAGGCGTGGACTTCATCTACTTCGGCGGCTACCACCCGGAAATGGGCCTGCTGATGCGCCAGGCACGCGAGCAGGGTGTGAAGGCCACCTTCATGGGCCCCGAGGGCGTGGGCAACAAGGACGTGACCGCGATTGCCGGCCCGGCCTCCGAAGGCATGCTGGTGACGCTGCCGGCCGACTTCTCGGCCGACCCGGCCAACGCCGGCCTGGTGAAGACGTTCGCCGACAAGAAGCGTGACGCCAACGGTCCGTTCCAGATGCCGTCCTACGCCGCCGTCAAGATCATCGGCGACGCCATCGCCGGCGCCAAGAGCACCGATCCCACCAAGGTCGCGGCGTACATGCACAAAAACGCCTTCCAGACCCCGATCGGCAAGGTCGAGTACGACGACAAGGGCGACCTGAAGTCCTTCAAGTTCGTGGTCTACACCTGGCACAAGGACGCCAGCAAGACCGCCGCCAACTGATCCTGGCATTTCGTCCGCAGCCATCCCGCGCCCCCATAAGGGGCGGCGGGATGGTTTGCTATCGGGCTTCGGCACGGGCTTCAATCCGGGCTTCGATTTCCTGAGGCTTCTCCCATGAACGAATTTCTTCCACAGTTCACCCAGCAGCTGGTCAACGGCCTGACGCTGGGTGCGATCTATGCGCTGATCGCCATCGGCTACACGATGGTCTACGGCATCATCGGCATGATCAATTTCGCCCACGGCGAGATCTACATGATCGGCGCCTACGTGGGCCTGGTCACGCTGACCGCCATCGGCGTGCAGGCCGGCTATCCCTTGCCGCTCGTGCTCGGCGCCGCGCTGCTGCTGTCCGTCGCGATCACCGGCTGCTATGGCTTCGCGGTCGAGCGCGTGGCGTATCGCCCCTTGCGTGGCGGGCCGCGGCTGGTGCCGCTGATCTCGGCCATCGGCATGTCGATCTTCCTGCAGAACTACGTGCAGATCGGGCAGGGCGCACGCGACGTGTCCGTGCCGATCCTGATCTCGGGCGCCATCGAATTCCAGATGGGCGGCGACTTCACCGTCACCGTGCCGTATTCCCGCTTGCTGATCGTCGGCGTGACGCTGGCGCTGATGATCGCGCTGACACTCTTCATCGGCCATTCGCGCATGGGCCGCGCCTGCCGCGCATGTGCTGAGGACATGCGCATGGCCAACCTGCTCGGCATCGACACCAACCGCGTGATCTCGTTCACGTTCGTGCTGGGCGCCATGCTGGCCGCGGTCGGCGGCGTGCTGATCGGGCTGACCATCGGCAAGCTCAATCCGTTCATCGGCTTCATCGCCGGCATCAAGGCGTTCACCGCCGCGGTGCTCGGCGGCATCGGCAGCATCCCGGGCGCAATGCTCGGCGGCGTGCTGCTGGGCCTGGCCGAAACCTTTGCCTCCGGCTACATGCCGGCCGAATACAAGGACGTGGTGGCATTCAGCCTGCTGGTGCTGGTGCTGCTGTTCCGCCCGACCGGCCTGCTCGGCAAGCCGGACGTGGAAAAGGTCTGAGGGAAAACGCGACATGACAAACCAGACTTCTGCAATGCCCGCCGCAATCGCAATGCCTGCCGGGCAGTCCCTGAAAAATGCGGTGACGGCCGCCGTGATGACGGCCATCCTGACCATTCCCGTACTTGGCCTGCAGCTCAAGCTGGACGGCTACAAGGTCGTGCTGGAGCCGCACTGGCGGCCGGTGTGGATCGCCGTGGCGGCGGTCTTCCTGTTCCAGCTGTTCAAGCCGCTGCTGTCGCGCGCCGGCAGCGCCGTGCGCATGCCGGTCATGCCGCAGCTCGGCGTGGGCCAGCAACGCGCGGCGGTGTGGGTGCTGCTGGCCGTCGGGCTGGTGTGGCCGTTCTTCGGCTCGCGCGGCGCGGTGGACGTGGCCACGCTCGCGCTGATCTACGTGATCCTGGGGCTGGGCCTGAACATCGTGGTCGGCTTTGCCGGCCTGCTCGACCTGGGCTACGTGGGCTTCTACGCGGTGGGCGGCTACACCTACGCGATGCTGAACCAGTACTTCGGGCTCGGCTTCTGGGAATGCCTGCCGATCGCAGCCGCAATGTCGGCCACCTTCGGCTTCCTGCTTGGCTTCCCCGTGCTGCGCCTGCGCGGCGACTACCTCGCCATTGTGACCCTCGGCTTCGGCGAGATCATCCGCCTGCTCGCGCGCAACCTGACCGAGTACACCGGCGGCCCCGACGGCATCTCCGGCATTCCGAAGCCGACGGTGTTCGGCTTCGAGATGGCGCGCAGCGCGACCGTGGAAGGCGCGCGCACGTTCCATGAGCTGATCGGCCTGGATTACAAGGGCGAGCACATGGTGATCTTCCTGTACCTGCTCGCGTTGCTGCTGGTGGGCTTCACGCTGTTCGTCACCAGCCGCCTGATCCGGATGCCGATGGGCCGTGCGTGGGAAGCGCTGCGCGAGGACGAGATCGCCTGCCGTTCGCTGGGCCTGAACCCGACCCGCATCAAGCTGTCGGCGTTCACGCTGGGCGCGGCCTTCGCCGGCATCGGCGGCGCGTTCTTCGCGGCGCGCCAGGGGCTGGTCAACCCGGAATCGTTCACCTTCATCGAATCGGCGCTGGTGCTGGCCGTGGTGGTGCTGGGCGGCATGGGCTCGCAGCTGGGCGTGATCCTGGCGGCGATCCTGCTGACCGTGCTGCCCGAAGTGGCGCGCGGCTTTGCCGAGTACCGGATGCTGATATTCGGCCTGGTGATGGTGCTGATGATGATGTGGCGTCCGCAGGGCCTGCTGCCCGCGAGCCGTCCCCACGTGGAGTTGCCGCGATGAGTGCAAATGCGGAATTGCTGAAGGTCTCCGGCCTGCAGATGCGCTTCGGCGGCCTGCTGGCGGTGGATGGTATCGAATTCGACGTGAAGCGCGACGAGGTCTTCGCGATCATCGGCCCTAACGGCGCCGGCAAGACCACCGTGTTCAACTGCGTCGGCGGCTTCTACAAGCCGACCGCGGGCGAGGTCACGATGGACGGTCACGCCATCGCCGGCCTGCCGAGCCACATGGTCGCGCGCAAGGGCCTGGTGCGCACGTTCCAGAATATCCGCCTGTTCAAGAACCTGACCGTGGTCGAGAACCTGCTGGTGGCGCAACACCTGCAGGTGCAGTCCGGCATCCTGCGCGGGCTGTTCGCCACGCCGGCCTACCGCCGCGCCGAGCGCGAAGCGCTGCAGCGTGCCGCGCAATGGCTGGAACGCATGGGCCTGACCAAGGTAGCCAACCGCGAGGCGGGCACGCTCTCGTACGGCCACCAGCGCCGGCTGGAGATCGCGCGCTGCATGATCACCAGGCCGCGCCTGCTGATGCTCGACGAGCCGGCCGCTGGCCTCAACCCCCAGGAGAAGATCGAGCTGTCCCAGCTCATCGACCAGCTGCGCAAGGAGTTTGGCATTGCCGTGCTGCTGATCGAGCACGACATGAGCCTGGTGATGGGCGTGTCCGACCGCATCCTGGTGATGGAGCATGGCAAGCCGATCGTGATCGGCAAGCCCGAGCAAGTGCGCAATGACCCGCGCGTGATCAAGGCCTACCTGGGAGAGGACTGATGCTGAAGCTGGAACAGGTCCATACCCACTACGGCGCCATCGAGGCGCTGTCGGGCGTATCGATCGAAGTCAACAAGGGGGAGATCGTCACCCTGATCGGCAGCAACGGCGCCGGCAAGACGACGCTGATGATGACCGTGTGCGGCTCGCCGCGCGCCTCGAGCGGCCGAGTGCTGTTCGAGGGGAAGGACATCACCGGCCGCTCCACGCACGAGATCATGCGCATGGGCATGGCCATCTCGCCGGAAGGGCGGCGCGTATTCCCGAGCCTGACGGTGCTCGAGAACCTGAAGATGGGCGCCTTCTTCGGCAAGCGCGACGAGATCGAGGCGGGCATCGAGCACGTGTTCAAGCTGTTCCCACGGTTGAACCAGCGCTCGGGCCAGCGCGCCGGCACCATGTCGGGCGGCGAGCAGCAGATGCTGGCGATCGGCCGGGCGCTGATGAGCCGGCCGCGCCTGCTGCTGCTGGACGAGCCCACGCTAGGCCTCGCGCCGCTGATCATCGCGCAGATCTTCGACATCATCCGCACCATCCGTGAAGAAGGCGTCACGGTGTTCCTGGTCGAGCAGAACGCCAACAAGGCGCTGCAGGTGGCCGACCGGGGCTATGTGCTGGAAACCGGCAAGGTGGTGCTGGCGGACACCGGCGCCAACTTGCTGGCCAACGACCGGATCAAGGCCGCCTATCTCGGCGGCTGACCCTGCGCGCCGGCTCCCGCCGGGGCTGGCGCGACCTGCTTTCGCCATCCGCGAAAGCCCCCTTTCGCCAATCACGGCGCAGCGCAAGGCTGTGCCGGGGCCGGCCGGCGCCGGCCCCGTGGCATAATCGCTTGAGAAGTCAAGCATCGCAAAAAGCGCTCGCTTCGGACGGCTTCCGGCGTCATCATCGCCGTTGTCGTCACCGTGTCCTGCCCCGGCAACGAGGCGGCCGGACAACAAAGATCCCTGCAAACAACCTGCGCGGTACCGCGCCATTTCCACCGGAACTGGACGCCGGCCGCCCCCTGCATCATGGCCAAGACGCTCTACGACAAACTCTGGGATGACCACACCGTCCACGTCGAGGAAGACGGCACCACGCTGCTCTACATCGACCGCCACCTGCTGCATGAAGTCACCAGCCCGCAGGCGTTCGAAGGCCTGAAGATGGCGCAGCGCCCGGTGTGGCGCATCAGCGCCAACCTGGCGGTGTCGGACCACAATGTGCCGACCACGGATCGCACGCAGGGCATTGCCGACCCGGTGTCGAAGCTGCAGGTCGATACGCTGGACGCGAACTGCGACAGCTATGGCATCACCCAGTTCAAGATGAACGACCATCGCCAGGGCATCGTGCACGTGATCGGGCCGGAGCAGGGCGCCACGCTGCCGGGCATGACGGTGGTGTGCGGCGACTCGCATACCTCGACGCACGGCGCGTTCGGCGCCCTTGCACACGGCATCGGCACGTCGGAAGTCGAACACGTGCTGGCCACGCAGACGCTGCTGGGCAAGAAGGCGAAGAACATGCTGGTCAGCGTGGAAGGCAAGCTGCCGCGCGGCTGCACCGCCAAGGACATCGTGCTGGCGATCATCGGCAAGATCGGCACGGCCGGCGGCACCGGCTACACCATCGAATTCGCCGGCTCCGCGATCCGCGACCTGACCATGGAAGGCCGCATGACGGTCTGCAATATGGCCATCGAGGCGGGCGCGCGCGCGGGCCTGGTGGCGGTGGACAACGTCACGCTCGAATACGTGAAGGGCCGCCCGTACGCGCCGCAGGGCGTGGAGTGGGAGCAGGCCGTGGGCTACTGGCGCACGCTGCATTCGGACGCCGGCGCCAAGTTCGACCAGGTGGTGGAACTGCGTGCCGAAGAGATCCGCCCGCAGGTGACCTGGGGCACCTCGCCCGAGATGGTGGTCAGCATCGAAGACCGCGTGCCGGATCCGGAGAAGGAAAAGGACCCGACCAAGCGCAACGCCATGGAGCGCGCGCTCGAGTACATGAACCTGCAGCCCAACGTGCCGATGGAAAGCATCAACGTTGACAAGGTGTTCATCGGTTCCTGCACCAACAGCCGCATCGAGGACATGCGCGCCGCCGCGTGGGTGGTGCAGAAGCTGGGCCGCAAGGTCGCGTCCAACGTCAAGCTGGCGATGGTCGTGCCGGGCTCGGGCCTGGTCAAGGAACAGGCCGAGCGCGAAGGGCTGGACAAGGTCTTCAAGGCCGCGGGCTTCGAATGGCGCGAGCCGGGCTGCTCGATGTGCCTGGCCATGAATGCCGACCGCCTCGATCCGGGCGAGCGCTGCGCGTCCACGTCGAACCGCAACTTCGAGGGCCGGCAGGGCGCGGGTGGCCGCACCCACCTGGTGAGCCCGGCGATGGCCGCCGCGGCTGCCATCGAAGGCCATTTCGTCGACATCCGCAAGCTCGGCTGAGCGCAGCGCGACGATGAAACGGATCCTGATCGTGCTGCTGGCATGCCTGGGCATGCTGCAGCTTGCCGGCTGCAACACCATGGCCGGCCTTGGCAAGGACACGCAGGCCGCCGGCAGCTCGCTCGAGCGCGCGGCCAAGAAGTAAGGAAAGAGACATGGACAAGTTCACTGTACACAGCGGCCTCGTGGCACCTCTCGACCGCGAGAACGTCGACACCGACGCCATCATCCCGAAGCAGTTCCTGAAGTCGATCAAGCGCACCGGCTTCGGCCCGAACCTGTTCGACGAGTGGCGTTACAAGGATGTCGGCGAGCCCGGCATGGACAACAGCAAGCGTCCGCTGAACCCGGACTTCGTGCTGAACCAGCCACGCTACCAGGGCGCGTCGATCCTGCTGGCGCGCCGCAACTTCGGCTGCGGCAGCTCGCGCGAGCACGCGCCGTGGGCACTGACGCAATACGGCTTCCGCGCCGTGATCGCGCCGAGCTTTGCCGACATCTTCTTCAACAACTGCTACAAGAACGGGCTGCTGCCGGTGGTCCTGAGCGAACAGCAGGTCGAGCACCTGTTCAACGAGACCAACGCGTTCAACGGCTACAAGCTGACCATCGACCTGGACAAGCAGGCCGTGATCACGCCGTCAGGCCAGGGCTATGAATTCGACATTGCCCCGTTCCGCAAGTACTGCATGCTGAACGGCTTCGACGATATCGGCCTGACCCTGCGCCACGCCGACAAGATCAAGGCGTACGAGGCCGAACGCGTGGCGAAGATGCCGTGGCTGAACAACCGCCTGGTCGGCTGAGCGCGGAAGCAGACATCAAACGAGGAAAAACAGCATGAAGATCGCAGTCCTGCCGGGTGACGGCATCGGTCCGGAAATCGTTGCGGAGGCCGTCAAGGTCCTGAACGCGCTCGACGAGAAGTTCGAGATGGAAACCGCCCCGGTGGGCGGTGCCGGCTACGAGGCCGAAGGCCATCCGCTGCCGGAAAACACGCTGAAGCTCGCCAAGGAGGCCGACGCCATCCTGTTCGGCGCCGTGGGCGACTGGAAGTACGACAGCCTCGAGCGCGCGCTGCGCCCGGAGCAGGCCATCCTGGGCCTGCGCAAGCACCTGCAGCTGTTCGCCAACTTCCGCCCGGCCATCTGCTACCCGGAACTGACCGGCGCATCGAGCCTGAAGCCGGAACTGGTGGCGGGCCTCGACATCCTGATCGTGCGCGAGCTGAACGGCGATATCTACTTCGGCCAGCCGCGCGGCGTGCGCGAGGCGCCGGACGGCCTGTTCAAGGGCGCCCGCGAAGGCTTCGACACCATGCGCTACAGCGAGCCGGAAATCCGCCGCATCGCGCACGTGGCGTTCCAGGCCGCGGCCAAGCGCGGCAAGAAGCTGTGCAGCGTGGACAAGGCCAACGTGCTGGAGACCTTCCAGTTCTGGAAGGACATCATGATCGACGTCAGCAAGGAGTATCCGGACGTCGAGCTGTCGCACATGTATGTCGACAACGCCGCCATGCAGCTGGTCAAGGCGCCCAAGAGCTTCGACGTGATCGTCACCGGCAATATGTTCGGCGACATCCTGTCGGACGAGGCCGCCATGCTGACCGGCTCGATCGGCATGCTGCCGTCGGCGTCGCTCGATGCGAACAACAAGGGCCTGTATGAGCCGTCGCACGGCTCGGCGCCGGACATCGCCGGCAAGGGCGTGGCCAATCCGCTGGCGACGATCCTGTCGGCCGCCATGATGCTGCGGTACTCGCTGAACAGGGCCGAGCAGGCAGACCGCATCGAGAATGCCGTCAAGAAGGTGCTGGCCCAGGGCTATCGCACCGGCGACATCCTGACGCCGGGCTGCAAGCAGGTCGGCACGCGTGAAATGGGCGAGGCCGTGCTGGCCGCTCTGTAAGTCACAATCCGGGAAAGGCGCTGCGCGGCAGCGCCTTTTCTTTTATTTGTCCCCGATTTTCCACGCTGCGGCGGCGCCGCAAAATCGTGTAGACTCTGCGGATGGCCCGATTTTCCCAGTCCACCCTGACTGCTGTTGCTGCCCTGACCGCTACCCGCGGCCCGGTCGGCACGATTTCGCTCGGCCAGACCGCAACGACGATTAAAACGATTACCAAAACCGCGATCGCCTAGATCCGTTCGTCGTGCCTGCCCGTCTTCCCCGCGCAGCCACGCCGGGCGAGGAAAATGGCGGGGAAGTAAAAATCACATCCGAGGTAAATCATGATTGTAGGTCTCGTCGGTTGGCGGGGAATGGTCGGCAGCGTCCTGATGCAGCGCATGCAGGAAGAGCGTGATTTCGACCATATCGAGCCCGTCTTCTTCAGCACGTCCAACGCAGGCGGCAAGGCGCCCGCCATGGCCAAGAACGAAACCACGCTCAAGGATGCCAACGACATCGAGGCACTGAAGAAGTGCGACGTGGTGCTGACCGCCCAGGGCGGCGACTACACCAATGAAGTCTTCCCGAAGCTGCGCGCGGCTGGCTGGAAGGGCTACTGGATCGACGCGGCTTCGTCGCTGCGCATGAAGGACGATGCCATCATCGTGCTGGATCCGGTCAACCAGGGCGTGATCAAGGATGCCCTGTCCAAGGGCGTGAAGAATTTCATCGGCGGCAACTGCACGGTCAGCTGCATGCTGATGGGCCTCGGTGGCCTGTTCGAGGCTGACCTGATCGAGTGGATGACCTCGATGACCTACCAGGCCGCCTCGGGCGGCGGCGCGCAGCACATGCGCGAGCTGCTGACGCAGTTCGGCACGCTGAACGCGTCGGTCAAGCCGCTGCTGGACAATCCGGCCTCGGCCATCCTGGAAATCGACCGCCAGATCCTGGCGACCCAGCACGGCCTGTCTGCCGAAGAAACCAAGCAGTTCGGCGTGCCGCTGGCCGGCAACCTGATTCCCTGGATCGACAAGGACCTGGGCAACGGCCAGTCGCGCGAAGAATGGAAGGGCGGCGCCGAGACCAACAAGATCCTGGGCCGCGGCGAGGGCTTCCTGGGCGCGACCGGCGCCACGCCGATCGCCGTGGACGGCCTGTGCGTGCGTATTGGCGCGATGCGCTGCCATTCGCAAGCGCTGACCATCAAGCTGCGCAAGGATGTGCCGCTGGACGAGATCGAAGGCATGCTCGCCGCCCACAACCCGTGGGCCAAGGTTGTGCCGAACACCCGCGAGGCCAGCATGACCGACCTGACGCCGGCTGCCGTGACCGGTACGCTGAGCATTCCCGTCGGCCGCCTGCGCAAGATGCAGATGGGCGGCGAGTACCTGTCCGCGTTCACCGTGGGTGACCAGCTGCTGTGGGGCGCGGCCGAGCCGCTGCGCCGTATGCTGCGCATTTTGATCGAGTCCTGATCCCGACATTGAGCCGGCTGGAGCCTGGCGGCTTTCGTTGCAGCCAGGCAACAGAAACTACGGCTTTGCCTGCGACGCCGCGCCCATGCGCGGCGTTGTTACACCTGGGCGCCTATTTCTCCGGGCGATCAGTCACAATACGGCGGCATACGCCCGCTCGCCGACCTCGTCGGCTCGGGGGGTAATCCGGCAACGGGCACGCAAGAATGCACGCTAGCCGGGGTGAATGCTTTGGGGTCGGTTTCTATCGCTACTAAAACATAACGGAGCACAAGGTGAGTGTGAGTCAACATCGCCGGAAAGATGCGCCAACCGTCCGTCAGCGCTGGTCAACGCTGGCCGTCACGGCTATCGGCCTGCTGCTCGCGCAGCCGGCTGCTTACGCCGCGGGGTTCGGGCAATTGCGGGTACAGTCGAATCTGGGGCAGCCGCTGCAGGCCGAGATCGACATCAGCGGGGTGAGTGCAGAAGAGGCAGCCGGGCTCAGCGTCAAGCTGGCCTCCCCGGCGGCGTATGCCCGCGCGGGGCTGACCTATGCGCCGGCGGTGAGCAGCCTGCGGCTCGAGATCGAGCGCCGCCCCAATGGCAGCTACGTGGCCAAGGTCCGCTCGAGCCAGCCAATCAGCGAGCCGTTCGTCGACATCCTGGTCGACATGAGCTGGTCCAGCGGCAAGGTATCCCGCGCCTATACCTTCCTGCTTGACCCCGCCGGGGCCAAGCCTTCCAACCAGACTTTCTCGCCGACGACGGTGGTCCAGGCCGCGACGCCGGACGCATCGCCGGCTGCCGCACCCGCTCCCTCGCCGTTGCCGGAGCCTGCGCCGGCCGTCGCGCAGGGCACGCAGCCGGCTGCCCAGGCGCCGGCAAGGCCCGCGCGGCAGCCCGCCGCCCGCCGCGCGCAGGCAGCCCAGCCTGCCGCCGAGGGCGAGGCAGCGGCTAGCGGTGCCTATACGGTCAAGCGTGGCGATACGCTGTCGTCGATCGCCGGCGATGCCGTGATGGATCAGGAGGGCGTGTCGCTGGACCAGATGCTGGTCGCGCTCTACCGGAACAATCCCAATGCCTTCATTGGCGGCAACATCAATCGCCTGAAATCGGGCGCGGTGCTGCAGGTGCCTTCGCGACAGCAGGCGCAGTCCGTCGCGCCCAAGACGGCCCGCCGCGAAGTGGTCGCGCGTACGCAGGGGTTTGATGCGTACCGCAGCCGTCTGGCAGGTGCCGCCGCGGCCAAGTCGGTCGAGCCGGACAGCGGCCGCCAGCAGTCGGGGAATGTCACGGCGCGCGTGCAGGATCAGGCGGTGCCGGCCGCAGGCCCGCAGAACGAGCTCAAGCTGAGCAAGGCGGAGCGTGCGGGACAGGCCAACGCCGCGGCACAGGCCGAAGCCAGCGTCGCCCGCGAGCGGCAACTGAAGGAAGCCGAGGCGCGCCTGGCACAGCTCGAAAAGAACGTCGGTGATATGCAGAAGCTGATCGAGCTGAAGAACAGCGAGATCGCCAAGCTGACGCAGGCCAACCAGGCTGCGCTGGCGGACAAGGACAAGGCCGAGAAGGCAGCTGCCGACAAGGCCGCGAAGACCGAAGCCAAGGCGCCGACCCTGGTCGCGGCCGAGCCGCCGAAGGCGGACGCGCCGGCTGAAGCCGCGCGGGTCGCGCCAGCCGCGCCAGTGGCGCAGGCTGCTGCAGCCAGCGCCGCGGAAGCTCCGGCTGCGGTCCCGGCAGCCGCAGCGGCGGCCGCCGTTGTGCCTGGCGCGGCAGCCAGCGCCGCGCAGGCTGCGGCCCCGGCATCGGCCCCGGCCGTCAAGCGTCCGCCGGTGGTGGTGCAGGCGGCGCCCGCGCCCGAGCCATCATTCCTCGACGGGCTGCTGGCCAACCCCATGGTTCTGCCGGGCGGGGGCCTGCTGGTCGCGCTGCTGGGTGGTTACGTGATCTACCGCCGGCGCCAGCAGCAGAAGTCGGCCGACGGCGGTGCCTTTGGCGACAGCGTCCTGTCTCAGGAAAGCACCGTGATGGCGGGCGCCAATTCACTGTTCGGCGCCGCTGGCGGCCAGAGCGTGGATACCTCGCAGCACAGCGTGTTCGGTGCGGACTTCCGCATCGGCAACAATATGCCGGAAGCCAGCGAGGTCGACCCGATCGCCGAGGCGGAGGTCTATATCGCCTACGGGCGTGACGTGCAGGCGGAAGAAATCCTGCGTGAAGCGCTCGAGAAGGATCCGGAGCAGCAGCCGATCAGGCTCAAGCTCCTGGAGATTTACAGTAATCGTCAGGATGTGGAAGGTTTCCGCGTGATTGCAGAAGAGATGTTCGCCCAGACCGGCGGACAAGGCGCGGAATGGCTCAAGGCCGCGGAAATGGGGCGCGCACTCGATGCGGGCAATGCGTTGTTCCTGTCTGTGACGCCGGATACCAGTGGCGGCCCCGAAACGGCCACGGCGCCGGGCGATCAGTGGCGCACCCAGGATCCGTCGCACGACCCGGCCGCGCCGCGCCAGGCCGCGCTCGCCGATCTGGCCCTGCCGCTCGACGCCTTCCCGGCGCCGGCAGCCGGTGACCCGATCGTCGCGCCGGAATCGGCTGCGCTGGTATTCGGCGACACAGCTATTCACGCGGACGCGCAGCTTGACCCGGCCGCGAAGTTCGATGATGCGTTGGACCTGACCCTGCCGGTCACCGATGGCGACGCGCTGGCGGACGTGCCGCGCCTGGACACGCCGACGCGCTCGCGCGGGCTGGATTTCGACATGTCGGGCATCTCGCTCGACCTCAATGCCGGATCCGCGGCCGAGTCCTCGGTGCCGCTGCCGTCGCCGACCATGATCCGCGACGGCAAGCTGCCCGAGCCGATCGACCTGGCCGGCATCGGCGTCAGCGACAACGACCGGGGTGCCGACACCACGCCGGGCGTCTCGCCGAGCACGCTGTCGACGGACGGCATGGATGGCGGGCGCGACATGCAGATCAAGCTTGACCTGGCGCGCGCCTACATCGAAATCGGCGACAAGGAAGGCGCGCGCGAACTGCTGCAGGAGGTTGTGGAGCAGTCGCAGGACGCCCTGCAGGCGGAGGCACGTTCGCTGCTGCTCGAGGTAGCCTGAGTTATCATCGACGGTCCGGGCAGGCGGCACGCTTGCCGCGGTCCGAAGCGATGCGCCGGAAGCGTCCCTTCCGGCGCATTTGTTTTTGTCGGCCCCAGTCCAACTGACCGGCCAGTCTTCCGCTCCATGAACCGCATCGCCATCGGCCTTCACTACGACGGTGCCGCCTTTTCCGGCTGGCAGTCGCAGCCGCATCGCAACACCGTGCAGGATCACCTCGAGGACGCTATCGAGCGTTTCGCAGGTGTGCGCTTGCTTACCACCGTGGCCGGTCGTACCGATGCCGGCGTGCACGCGCTGGGCCAGGTGATCCATCTCGACACCACGCTGGATCGCGAGATGTTCTCGTGGGTGCGGGGCATCAACGCTTTCCTGCCTCCATCGATCGCGCTGCAATGGGCGCGCCCCGTCGACGAAGGGTTCCATGCCCGTTTCCTGGCGTTCGAGCGCATGTACTACTACGCGCTCTACACCGGGCCGCACCGTGTGCCGCTCGCCCATGGCCGGGCCGGCTATCTGATGCTGCCACCGGGCCGCCGACTCGATGTGGAGGCCATGCGCGCCGCCTCGCGCTGCCTGCTGGGCGAGCATGATTTCTCGTCGTTCCGCGCGGCCGAGTGCCAGGCCAAATCGCCGGTCAAGACCATGTACGACGTAACGCTGAAGGCGGACGGCAACTGGGTCTTTGCGCGCTTTCGCGCCAGCGCCTTCCTGCATCACATGGTGCGCAACCTGATGGGTTGCCTGGTGGCAGTGGGGCGCGGGCGTTACCCGGCGGAATGGCTGGCCGAAGTGCTGGCCAGCCGCGACCGCCGCCTGGCCGCGCCGACATTCATGCCCGATGGCCTTTACCTGGCCGACGTGAAGTATCCTGAGGCTTTCCAGATTCCGGCGGCCGACCCGTCCGCCAGCCTGTTCCACGGAGTGTTTCCCAATGACGCGGCCTGAGCGCGCCGATGCGGCGGTTGCGGCCCGCACCCGCATCAAGATCTGCGGCCTCACGCGCGAGGAAGACGTGCGCGCCGCGGTTGACGCGGGCGCCGATGCGATCGGGCTGGTGTTCTACCCGCCGAGCCCTCGCTACGTGGACCTGGCCCGGGCCGCGGAACTCGCCGAAGCCGCCGGGCCGTTCGTGTCGGTGGTCGGCCTGTTCGTCAATGCGGACATGGAGGAAGTGGCTCATGTGGCCGAGCGTGTGCCGCTCACGCTGCTCCAGTTCCATGGCGACGAGACCCCGCAGTACTGTACCCAGACCGCCCAGCGCTGCCGCCTGCCTTTTCTGCGCGCGGCGCGTGTGCGCCCGGGTCTCGATTTGATAGAATTCGCCAGTCAATACCGCGATGCCGCCGGCTTGCTGCTCGACGCCTTTGTCGAAGGCTACGGCGGTGGCGGCCACGTCTTCGACTGGACCCTGATTCCCCCGGCATGGCTCGCTTCCAACCATCCGTCCACCGGCAACCCGAACGCAAGCGACGCTCCTCGCATCGTTTTGAGTGGTGGGTTGAACGCGCAAAACGTCGCTGGCGCGATTGAACGCGTGCGGCCCTACGCTGTTGACGTCAGCAGTGGTGTCGAGGCCGCCAAGGGCGTGAAAGACCACGCCCGCATTGCCGCGTTCGTGCGCGCTGTCCGCAGTGCCGAGGCAGGATGAGCAGGGCCGCAAAGACCGGCACCTGGACCATGCTTCCGGCGGCCCGCTGGCCGCGCCACCCGCATCGCAGTCACAATTTGCGCCCTTGCCTGCGTGAGGCAAGGCCGCTGACCTGAAGAGCCCAGACATGTACGACCTGCCCGATTCCCGTGGCCATTTCGGCCCTTATGGTGGCACCTTCGTCTCCGAGACGCTGGTCCACGCGCTCGACGAGCTGCGCGAGGCCTATGCCCATTACCAGAAAGACGCCGATTTCGACGCCGAATTCCGCCGCGAACTGAAGCACTTCGTCGGCCGTCCGTCGCCGATCTACCACGCCCAGCGCTGGAGCGAGCTGCTCGGCGGCGCGCAGGTCTACCTCAAGCGCGAGGATTTGAACCACACCGGCGCCCACAAGATCAACAACGTGATCGGCCAGGCGCTGCTGGCCAAGCGCATGGGCAAGAAGCGCGTGATCGCCGAGACCGGCGCCGGCCAGCACGGCGTGGCCACGGCCACGATTGCGGCGCGCTTCGGCATGGAGTGCGTGGTCTACATGGGCTCCGAGGACGTCAAGCGCCAGGCCGCCAACGTCTACCGCATGAAGCTGCTGGGCGCCACCGTGGTGCCGGTGGAAAGCGGCTCGCGCACGCTCAAGGACGCGCTCAACGAAGCGATGCGCGACTGGGTGACCAACGTCGAGACCACCTTCTACATCATCGGCACGGTTGCCGGCCCGCATCCGTATCCGATGATGGTGCGCGATTTCCAGTGCGTGATCGGCGAGGAAGCCAAGGTGCAGATGCCCGAAATGACCGGGCGCCAGCCGGATGCGGTGATCGCCTGCGTGGGCGGCGGCTCCAATGCGATGGGCATCTTCTACCCGTACATCGAGCACAAGGACGTGCAGCTGATCGGCGTGGAAGCCGCCGGCGATGGCCTGGACACCGGCCGTCATGCGGCCTCGCTGACCGGTGGCACGCCGGGCGTGCTGCACGGCAACCGGACCTACCTGCTGCAGGACGAGAACGGCCAGATTATCGAGACGCACTCGGTATCGGCCGGCCTGGACTATCCGGGCGTGGGTCCCGAGCATGCCTGGCTCAAGGACACCGGCCGCGCGCAGTATGTACCGATCACCGATGAAGAGGCGCTCAAGGCCTTCCATGACTGCTGCCGCATCGAGGGCATCATCCCGGCGCTGGAGTCGAGCCACGCCATCGCCTACGCGTGCAAGCTGGCGCCGACGCTGCCCAAGGACAAGCTGCTGCTGGTGAACCTGTCGGGCCGCGGCGACAAGGACATGCACACCGTGGCCGAACGCTCGGGGCTCAAGCTCTGATGCGCGCGCTGCCACCTTCCGCACCGTCGGAACTGGCCCTGGGCGGGGCTTCGGACCTGCCCGGCGCGCCGGACGCACCCGCGCTGCAGCTGTTCCAGGAGGACATGTTCGAAGGCATTGCACGCCTGCCGGACGGTTCGGTCGACCTCATCGTCGCCGATCCGCCCTACGGGCTGGGCAAGGACTACGGCAACGATTCCGACCTGCTCTCGGGCCAGGCCTACCTGGAGTGGTCCGAGCGCTGGATGGATGCCGTCTGCCCCAAGCTGTCGCCGAAGGGCACGCTGTACCTGTTCTGCACCTGGCAGTACTCGCCCGAGCTGTTCGTGATGCTCAAGCGCCGCCTGACCATGATCAACGAGATCATCTGGGACCGCCGCGTGCCGAGCATGGGGGGCACCACGCGCAAGTACTCGTCGGTGCACGACAATATCGGCTTCTTTGCCAAGGCGCGCGACTATTACTTCGACCTGGACCCGGTGCGCATTCCGTATGACCCCGAGACCAAGAAGGCGCGCAGCCGCCCGCGTTTCGAAGGCAAGAAGTGGCTCGAGATGGGCTACAACCCCAAGGACCTGTGGAGCATCTCGCGCATCCACCGGCAGGATCCGGAGCGCGCCAACCATCCCACGCAGAAGCCGCTGGAGATCGTCGAGCGCATGGTGCTGTCGAGCTGCCCGCCGGGCGGCCTGGTGCTGGATCCGTTCGCCGGCAGCGGCACGACCGCCGTGGCGTGCCTGCGCCACGGGCGGCGCTTCGCGGGCTTCGAGATCAACCCCGAGTATGTCGAGGTGGCGCGCGGACGCGTGGCAGCGGCTGTGCAACTGGCCAGGTCCGAGGCGGACCCCATCCCGAACCCGAGCCCAACATCGCCGGCTGCCAATGACGAGGATTCGTCGGCGCAGCGGCCTCACCTGATTCCCTGATATGTCCCGCATCCAGAAGACATTCGCGGCGCTGGCCGCGCAGAACAAGAAGGGCCTGATTCCGTTCATCACCGCAGGCGACCCGGAGCCCGGGCTGACCGTGGAACTGATGCACGCGCTCGTCGCCGGCGGCGCCGACGTGATCGAGCTGGGCGTGCCGTTCTCCGACCCGATGGCCGATGGCCCTGTGATCCAGCGCGCTTCGGAGCGTGCCCTGGCCAATGGCGTGTCGCTCACGCAGGTGCTGCAGTGGGTGCGAGAATTCCGCCAGACCGATGCCGACACGCCGGTCGTGCTGATGGGCTATGCCAACCCGATCGAGCGCATGGGCGAAGCGGCCTTTTCGCAGGCCGCACGCGAGGCCGGTGTAGATGGCGTGCTGGTGGTCGACTATCCTCCCGAGGAGTGCGAGTCGTTCGCCGCGCTGATGCGCGACAACGGCATCGATCCGATCTTCCTGCTGGCGCCGACTTCCACCGACGACCGCATCGCGGCCGTGGGCAAGGTGGCGAGCGGCTATGTCTACTACGTCTCGCTCAAGGGCGTGACCGGTTCGGCCACACTGGACCTGGACAGCGTGGCGGCGCGCATGCCGCTGATCAAGCAGCATGTGAACCTGCCTGTTGGCGTGGGCTTCGGCATCCGCGATGCGCAGACCGCCCGGGCCATCAGCGGTGTGTCCGATGCAGTGGTGATTGGCAGCCGGCTGGTGCAACTGCTCGAAGATGCGCCGCGCGACCAGGCGGTCGCATCGCTGCGCTCGTTCATCGCCGGGATTCGCCAGGCACTGGACGCCTGAAGTGATGATTAATCGGCCTAAAAACCGTTGAAAAGTGCCGAAGCGTGCGCGCGGTGTGCGTTCTGCTTCGGCCGAACCTTGCCGGCGTGGTAAATTCGCAGCTTGATTCCCTGCCGTTCCCTCCGGTTTCACCGGATCGATGCGTAGCGCAAGCCGAACGGCAGCCATCCGAAAGGAGCTTTCATGAGCTGGTTGGATAAACTCCTGCCCCCCAAGATTCAACAGACCGACCCCCGTACCCGCAAGGGCATTCCCGAGGGGCTGTGGGTCAAGTGCCCGTCGTGCGAGTCCACCCTGTACCGGACCGACGTCGAGGCCAACCTGCACGTCTGCCCGAAGTGCGACCACCACATGCGCATCAGCGCGCGCGCGCGCCTGGACGCGCTGCTCGACGCCGAGGGCCGCTACGAGATCGGCCAGGAGATCGTGCCGGTCGACGCGCTCAAGTTCAAGGACAGCAAGAAGTACCCCGATCGCATCAAGGCCGCCATGGATGACACCGGCGAGACCGATGCGATGGTCGTGATGGGTGGTGCGATCCACACCATCCCGGTGGTGGCGAGCTGCTTCGAGTTCGAGTTCATGGGCGGCTCGATGGGCTCCGTGGTCGGCGAGCGCTTCGTGCGCGGCGCCCAGGCCGCGCTGGAGCAGAAGGTGCCGTTCATCTGCTTTACCGCCACGGGCGGTGCGCGCATGCAGGAAAGCCTGCTGTCGCTGCTGCAGATGGCCAAGACCACGGCCATGCTGAACCAGCTCTCCGCATCCAAGCTGCCGTTCATCAGCGTGCTTACCGATCCCACCATGGGCGGCGTGTCCGCGAGCTTCGCGTTCCTGGGCGACGTGGTGATCGCCGAACCGAAGGCGCTGGTCGGCTTTGCCGGCCCGCGCGTGATCGAGCAGACGGTGCGCGAAAAGCTGCCGGAAGGCTTCCAGCGGTCGGAATTCCTGCTGCAGAAGGGCGCCATCGACATGATCGTCGACCGCCGCAAGCTGCGCGCCGAGCTGGCGCAGCTGCTGGCGCTGCTGCAGAAGCAGCCGGCGGACGCGGTCGCGTAGGACCGCGACGGTGGTACAAGCAAGGGCGCGGGCGGTTGACGCGCCTTTTGCTTTTGCTGGCGCCGCCGCGCCAACAGCGAGCTTGACTTTCGGGCCGGCTGGCCAAATCTAGTAGCAAAGCTTTTTCACCCCCTCATGCCTGTCTTCCACACCCTTCCCGAATGGCTTGCCCATCTCGAAACCGCCCATCCCGTGGGCATCGACATGGGCCTGACCCGTATCACGCGCGTCAAGGAAGCGCTGGGCCTGCGTATTGATGCCGTGGTGTTCACGGTCGGCGGCACTAATGGCAAGGGCTCGACTTGCGCCATGCTGGAGCGCATCCTGCTGGAAGCGGGCTACAAGGTGGGCTGCCATACGTCGCCGCACCTGGTGTCGTTCAACGAGCGCGCCCGCATCAATGGCGAGTTCGCCACGGACGCCCAGCTGCTGCCGCACTTCGAGGCGGTGGAACGTGCCCGCACGAGCTTTGCCGATCCGGTCAGCCTGACGTACTTCGAGTTCACCACGCTCGCGATCATCCACATGTTCGCGGCGGCCGGGCTGGATGCCATGGTGCTCGAAGTGGGGCTGGGCGGGCGGCTCGATGCCGTCAACGTGATCGATACGGACTGCGCGGTCGTCACCAGCGTCGATATCGATCACACGCAGTACCTGGGCGACACGCGCGAGAAGATCGGCTTCGAGAAGGCCGGCATCTTCCGTCCGGGCGTGCCGGCGATCTGCGGCGACCCGGTGCCACCGCAGTCGCTGGTGGACCATGCCGAGACGATCGGCGCCGACCTGTGGCTGGTCGGGCGCGATTTCCGGCACCAGGCCGCCAAGGGGCAGGAACGCCAGCAGTGGGAGTGGAGCGGGCGCGAGCGCAAGCTCAACGGCCTGGGCTATCCGGCGCTGCGCGGCGCCAACCAGTTGCTGAATGCATCGGCGGCGCTGGCTGCGCTGCAGGCGATGCGTTCGCGACTGCCTGTGAGCGCCCAGGAAGTGCGCAACGGCCTGGCGTTCGTGGAACTGCCGGGGCGCTTCCAGGTACTGCCTGGACGTCCGGCCGTGATCCTGGACGTGGCGCATAACCCGCATGCGGCGGCCACGCTCGGGCAGAACCTGGAGAACATGGGCTTCTTCCGCTACACCTACGCGGTCTTCGGCGCCATGCAGGACAAGGACATTGCGGGTGTGCTGAGCCAGGTGGCCGACAAGATCGACCACTGGTGCCTGTGCGATCTGCCGACCGAGCGCGCCGCCTCTGCCGCCGACTTGCTGCAGAAGCTGGAAGAGGGTGGTTTCCAGCCCGGGCCGGATGCCACGGCTGCCTGCTTTTCCAGCCCGGAGGCGGCTTACAGGGATGCCATCGAGAGAGCGACCGAGAATGATAGAATTCTGGTCTTCGGATCGTTCTATACCGTTGCCGGCGTGATGGCTTACCGCGCCACGCAGGCAAACTAGCCAGCAAACCAGCGGTACCGCCGCCGGTACGACCACGTGATAGCGCGGCGGTCGTGCGGCAACCGAGCGACAAACCAGCGGTCGACACCGACGCAAACGGACGGCCGCCGCACCGAACCAATCTATGGGCCTGCTTTCGCTGTTTTCTTCCCGCAAGGGCAACGACCCGGCACCCGAGCGTACGCGCCGCCAGCGTACCGACCCTGGTGCGGGCATCGCCTCGTCGCGCCGGCTGGCGGAGGAATATGCCGATGACACGCTGGATCCAGAATTTCCCCAGAAGCAGCGCGCACGCCGCCGCCTGATCGGCGCCGTGGTGCTGGTGGTGGCCGCGGTCATCGTGCTGCCGATCATCTTTGAGACCAAGCCGCGTCCGGTGTCCGAGGACGTGTCGGTCAAGGTGGCGGGCGGGCAGGGCACGCAGAAGCCGAAGGTCGAGGCGCGCAAGGCGGATCCTCTGCCGCCGGCCCCGCAGTCCCAGCAGGCCCGCGGCGACAGCGCCGAAGCGCTCGATGCCGGCGAGGAACTGGTGAGCACGCCGGCCAAGCCTGCCGCCGTGGCGGACAAGCCCTCTGCCCGCGCGGAAACCAGGCCCGCCGAGAGCAAGACGGCGGATGCCAAGCCGCAAGGCAGCGGCAAGTACCTGATCCTGATCGGCGCCTTCTCTTCGGAAGAGCGGGCGAAGAACTGGCTGGCCAAGCTCAAGGCGAGCAAGGTGCCGGCGTATGTGGAAAAGAAAGTCCTGGCCGATGGCGAGCGTATCCTGCTGCGCGCGGGCCCCTTCAGTGACCGCGATGCCGCCGATGCCGCCGACAAGCGCGTGCGCGCGGCCGGTCTGACTTCGAAGGTGGTGGAACAGTGAGCCCGCGCGGCCGCGCGTGACGCGGCCCGCTTGCAACGATGCAGCCGACTTTCTTCGACTACGCTGTCGTCTTCATCCTGCTCGCTTCCGGCCTGATCGGCGTGCTGCGCGGACTGGTCCGCGAGGTGCTGTCGCTGATCGGCTGGGTCGTGGCGTTCTGGGTTGCCTACCGTTTCGGCGGCGTGGCCGCCGGCTGGATGCCGCAGTCGCTGCCCGGCGGCGAGATCGCGCGTCATGCGCTCGGTTTCGTCACCTTGCTGATCGGCACCGTGATCGGTGCGGCGCTGGCGGGCACGGTGATCGGCCAGTTGCTGGAAAGCACCGGGCTGAAGCCGGCGGACCGCGGCCTGGGGCTGGTGTTCGGGCTGCTGCGTGGCGGGCTGCTCGTGATGCTGCTGGTGACGCTGGCCGGATTGACGAAATTGCCGGAAGAGGAATTCTGGCGCGACGCGGTGAGCCGCCCCTATGTGATGCAGGCCATGGAATCGCTCAAGCCATGGCTGCCACCGGAGCTGGCGAAATACGTCAAGACATGACACTGAGGCCCGGCAGCCATGCCTGGCCGGTACGAAACGCAGGCCTTGTCCTAAGGACCGGGCTGCGCCCCTGAATCAAAGCCTTTCCTGGGAGCTTGGCATGTGCGGTATCGTCGGCGTGGTCTCAACCTCGCCTGTCAACCAACTGATTTACGACAGCCTGCTGTTGTTGCAACACCGCGGACAGGATGCTGCCGGCATCGCCACCGCCAACGGCAGTACCTTCCACATGCACAAGGCCAACGGCCTCGTGCGCGACGTGTTCCGCACGCGCAATATGCGTGGCCTGCCGGGCACGGCCGGCATCGGCCAGGTGCGCTACCCGACCGCGGGCTCGGCCTCCAGCGAGGAAGAGGCGCAGCCGTTCTACGTCAACGCGCCGTACGGCATCATCCTGGCGCACAACGGCAACCTGACCAACTGGCAGCAGCTGCGCGAAGAAATGTTCCGCCGCGATCGCCGCCACATCAACACGCACTCCGACACCGAAGTGCTGCTGAACGTGCTGGCTGACGAGCTGCAACGTGCCAGCCACGGCATGGCGCTTGATCCCGAAACGATCTTCACCGCCGTGGCCGGCATGCACCGCCGCGTGAAGGGTTCGTACGCGATTGCCGCGCAGATCGCCGACTATGGCATGCTGGCCGTGCGCGACCCGTTCGGCATCCGTCCGCTGTGCCTGGGCAGCATCGATACGCCCACCGGCAAGGAGTGGATGGTGGCGTCGGAGTCGGTGGCGCTCGAAGGCATCGGCTACCGCATGGAACGCGACGTCGCGCCGGGCGAGGCTATCTTCATCGACCTGGACGGCAAGCTGTACAGCAAGCAGTGCGCCGACAATCCGGAGCTCACGCCCTGCATTTTCGAGTACGTCTACCTGGCGCGCCCGGATTCATGCATCGATGGCGTGCCCGTCTATGATGCGCGCCTGCGCATGGGCGATTACCTGGCCGAGAAGATCCGCCAGGAAGTATCGGCC
Source organism: Cupriavidus sp. 22TCCZM01-5 (assembly GCF_057798915.1). NCBI lineage: Bacteria > Pseudomonadati > Pseudomonadota > Betaproteobacteria > Burkholderiales > Burkholderiaceae > Cupriavidus > Cupriavidus sp. 22TCCZM01-5. The sequence goes on along the minus strand of NZ_JBYOJR010000029.1, from coordinate 61,953 downwards.
GGCGACATCGACGTGGTCATGCCGATTCCCGATTCCAGCCGCCCGGCGGCCATGCAGGTGGCCAACCGTCTGGGCGTGGGCTACCGCGAGGGCTTCTTCAAGAACCGCTACGTGGGCCGCACCTTCATCATGCCGGGCCAGGCCGTGCGCAAGAAGTCGGTGCGCCAGAAGCTCAACGCCATGGGCGTGGAGTTCAAGGGCAAGAACGTGCTGATCGTCGACGACTCGATCGTGCGCGGCACCACCTCGTTCGAGATCGTGCAGATGGCGCGCGACGCGGGCGCCAACAAGGTGATCTTCGCCTCGGCCGCTCCGCCGGTGAAGTACCCGAACGTGTACGGCATCGACATGCCGACGCGCAGCGAACTGGTGGCGCATGGCCGCACGCACGAAGAGATCGCGAAGATCATCGGCGCCGACAAGCTGGTATACCAGGACGTGGAAGCGATGAAGCAGGCCGTACGCGACATCAATCCCGCGCTGAAGGACTTCGACGCTTCATGCTTCGACGGCCGCTACATCACCGGCGATATCGACGAGGCCTACCTGGAGCGCCTGGAAACAGCGCGCAGCCAGGCCGACCGCGAAGGCACAGGCGATATGGAGCGCTCGCAACTGCACCTGCAGCGTTCGGGCGGCAACGAGTAAGCCGCGCCGGCCCCGCGTGCGTTGACGGATGCGGGGCCCGGCCGTAACATGGCCGGGCGTCGATTTGAAAGTCAGCTTGCGGACGCGGGTCCTGCCCGAAACAGCTAAAGAGATTGCCGTCAGGAGATAGCCGTCAGGAGATTGCCAAAGGGAAACAACCGGCTGCTGCCGCGCCGTCCCAGGGCTCCCAAGGCTCCCAAGGTATCCGCAGAACACGCAAGCCCGTCGATCCGACCACCCGATCGCACGGGCTTTTTTCATGGCCGGCCGCTTGCTGCCGGCTTGTTGGAACCACTGCATTCACGCGGGTACGACCGCGCCACCAGCATGAACGAACCGCTCAATCCTGAATCGCTTGGCATCGATACCCTCGGCGTGCGCGCCGGCACGCTGCGCAGCGAATACATGGAGCACTCCGAGGCGATGTACCTGACCTCGAGCTTCTGCTTCAACAGCGCCGCGGAAGCCGCCGAACGCTTCGCCAACTCGGAAGAGGGCTTCACCTATTCGCGCTTCACCAACCCCACGGTGTCGATGTTCCAGTCGCGCCTGGCGGCACTGGAAGGCGCGGAGTCCTGCATGGCGACCGCTTCGGGCATGAGCGCGATCCTGTCGGTGGTGATGTCGCTGCTGCAGGCGGGCGATCACCTGGTGAGCTCGCGCGCGATCTTCGGCTCGACCATGACGCTGTTCGGGAACATTTTCTCGAAGTTCGGCGTCGAGACCACCTTTGTCGATCCGGGCGACCTGAATGCATGGCGCGCGGCAGTGCGCCCGACCACGAAGATGTTCTTCCTGGAAACGCCGTCCAACCCGCTCACCGAAGTGGCCGACATTGCCGCCGTGGCCGAGATCGCGCACGATGCCCGTGCGCAGCTCGTCGTCGACAACTGCTTCTGTTCGCCGGCGCTGCAGCAGCCGATGAAGTTCGGCGCCGATATCGTGGTGCATTCGGCGACCAAGCATATCGACGGGCAGGGCCGCGTGCTCGGCGGTGCCGTAGTCGGTTCGCGCGACTTCATCATGGGCAAGGTATTCCCGTTCGTGCGTACCGCCGGCCCGACGCTGTCGGCGTTCAATGCCTGGGTGCTGCTCAAGGGCATGGAAACGCTGGCCATCCGCATGGAGCGGCATTCGGCCAACGCGCTCGCGCTGGCCGAATTCCTGGAATCGCACCCCGCCGTGGCGCGTGTATTCCACCCCGCGCTCAAGTCGCATCCGCAGCATGAGATCGCCATGCGCCAGCAGAGCGGCGGTGGCGCCATCGTGTCGTTCGAACTCAAGGGCGCCACGCCCGAGCAGCAGCGCGCGAATGCATGGCGCGTGATCGACAACACGCGGCTGTGCTCGATCACCGGCAACCTCGGCGACACGCGCACCACGATCACGCATCCGTACACGACCACGCACGCTCGCGTCACTCCCGAGGCCAAGGCGGCTGCGGGAGTTGGCGAAGGACTGATTCGACTGGCCGTGGGGCTGGAGTCGGTGGCCGACCTGAAGGCCGACCTGCTGCGCGGATTGGGCGAGTAAGACGAAGGCGCGGTGCCGGCTCAGGGTGTCTGGGCCGGTGTCTCGCTGTCGCTGCCGGCCACGGCCTTGACGCCGGCCTTGGTCACGTCATAGGTGGCTTCGACCGCCGTCGACGCAACGCTGACGGCGGCAGAACCCACCGTCGCCACGGTCGATACGGCAGCACTGCCAACGGCCACGGTTGCCCCGACGACGCTGCAACCTGCAAGTATCGCGCTGGCCAGGAGGGCGCCGGACAGGCGGACAGCCTGACGTGAAGATCGGGAAAAACCGGAAAACGAAAAAGGCATGCAGGATTGCCCGGCGGGCATATGGATAAGCGCCAGGTCAACGGGCCCGGGCAACCGGCCGCCCGCGTTTCTCAGCGCAGCAAGCGGCGCCGCAACAGTACCAGCGAAAGTACCAGCGCGACAATGGCGTAGGCGGCCAGCACGGCCAGATGCAGGCCGATGCTGTCAACCGGACGGCCCAGCATGAGCGGCCGGATCAGCGCCACCGCATGCGCCAGAGGCAGGACATTGGTGGCAGCCCGCGCACCGTCCGGCAATTGCTCCAGTGGAAAGAAAACGCCTGAGAGCAGCAGCATCGGCGTCATGACCAGCGTCTGGTAGAACATGAAGAAGTCATAGCCAGGGGCCAGCGCCGTCACGATCATCGCCAGGCTGGCGAAGGCGATGCCCGCGAGCACGATCACCGGCAGCGCCAGCAGCGCGCCCGGCATGTGCGCATAGCCGAGCGCGCCCGCCACCAGCATGATGGCCAGCCCCGACAGCACGGCCTTGCTGGCCGCCCACAGGATCTCCCCGAGCACCACGTCGCCGAGTGTCAGCGGCGCATGCATGATCGCCTCCCAGGTGCGCTGCACGTGCATGCGCGAGAACGCCGAGTACATCGACTCGAAGCTGGCCGACATCATCACGCTCGATGCCGTGGTGCCGGCCGCAAGGAAGGCGATGTACGAGACGCCATGCACCTGCCCGACCAGCAGGCCGAGCCCGAGGCCAAGGCCGAACAGGTAGATCATCGGGTCGGCCAGGTTGCCGATCATCGACGGGATGGCCAGCTTCTTCCACACCATGTAGTTGCGGTACCAGACCATCATCCAGTTGCGCAGGTTGCGCGGCAGCAGCGGCTGCGGATAGTGCTGGCGCAGTTCGGTGCCGCCGGCGCGGCCGCGGGCGTGGCCGGCCTCTGCGGTGGCCGCTTCCGGGCGCGGATCCTGTTCGCTCATCTCAGTCCCTCATCTCGCGGCCGGTCAGCTTGAGGAACACATCCTCGAGGTTGGCCGGCCGGTGCAGGTAACGTACGCCGCTCTTGCCGTGCAGGGCGGCCAGCAGCGGGGCGGGCTCGCGCACATAGCAGAAGAGCGTCTCGCCGCTCATCTCGGTACGCTCGGCCAGCGGTGTCAGGCTGTCGCGCAGCGTGTCCAGCTCATCGCCGTACACCTCGACCACGTCGCACCCGATCTGGCTGTCGATCAACTCGTGCGGCTTGCCTTCGGCAATCTTGCGGCCGCCGTCGATCACGCACAGGTAGTTGCACAGGCGCTCGGCCTCTTCCATGAAGTGCGTGGTCAGCAGGATGGTCTTGCCGCTGGCCATCAGCGACTTGAGCCGTTCCCAGATCAGGTGACGGGCCTGCGGGTCGAGCCCGGTGGTGGGCTCGTCCATGATCAGCAGGTCGGGGTCGTTGATCAGCGCGCGCGCCACGGTCAGGCGCCGGCGCATGCCGCCGGACAAGTCGCGCACCTGCGCATTGGCACGGCTCTCGAGCCGCGCGAATTCAAGCAGGGCCGGCACCCGCTGCTCGATCACCGCCGAGGACAGGCCGAAGTAACGGCCGAAGATGCGCAGGTTCTCGATGACCGAGAAATCCGGGTCGAGGTTGTCGAATTGCGGCACCACGCCCACGCGCATGCGTGCCTGCGGTGCGCGCTCGGGAATGGGCTCGCCGCAGAGCGTCAGCGAGCCGCCTGCCGGCGTGGTCAGGCCCAGCAGCAGCCGCAGCGTGGTGGTCTTGCCAGCACCGTTTGGCCCGAGCAGCCCGAAGCATTGGCCCCGGTGCACCTGCAGGTCCAGGTCGTTGACGACGACCGTATCACCATATTGCTTGCGCACCTTGCGCAACTCGAGGATGGCAGTCAAGGCAGGAAGACGGTTGGCGCGCCGGCGGGCGCAATATCCGTCATTATGCCGGTCATCGCCGCGCATGACCTGTGGTGCACTGCACTATGACCCGGGCGGCGCTTCAGGGCGGGTAACGCGAAATGTGGCGCATAAAGAAAGCGGCGCATAAAAAAACCGCCAGCATGCTGGCGGTTTTTTATGCGGTGCGAACCGAATCAGTAGAGCTTCTTCGGCAGCATCTGCATGCGCAGGCGCTTGCGCAGGCGCGCTTCGGCAGCCTTCTTCTTGCGCTTGCGCTCGGTCGTGGGCTTTTCGTAGGCGGTGCGGCTCTTCAGTTCGACGATCAGGCCAGTCTGCAGGATCGAGCGACGGAAGCGACGCATTGCAACTTCAACCGGCTCACCGGGTTTCAAGACGATCTTGGTCAATTCAGTCCTTTAGGGGATTGCTGCCGCGCAAGCGGCTGGTTCAAACGAGGGGGAAACTGCGGCCGCCGAAGCGGCTGGTATTGCACACAAGGCAGACACTGCCCTGAGTGCACCCCCGCGAACCTGAAAGATGTGGACCGGTGAGTCCGTGCAACCAGTGTCAGGGGTGATAGCGCCGGGTTCCTTGTACAAGGGGCCTGGCAGTACCGGTTTCCGTAAAAAGCTATACGCCCGTAACTATGGCACGTATACGACGCAAATGTCAAGAATGTGCCGTGATTCGGAATGCGTCGGGCGGTACGTTGCCAACAAAAGTGGAGCCCCAATCGCTCCGGAGTCGCGGTGCCAGGTTCAGAGCGGCCCGCGAGTTCGAGGATGTGAATGTACACGAAATTGATGTCGCGGCCATATCGGGCCTGTAGCTGCTGCGTCTCCGGAGCTGGCGCCGTTTTTATATCTTCTTTATCTGCCCTCGGTCTCTTTCTACCCCGTTTTTAGCGGTCGATCCATAAGCTTCCCGGTGTCAGTCACTCTTGGATCGATTGTCATGGACGGGGTCTTCCTGATCGTCTTGATCGTATTCGCCGCCGCCAGCGCGGCATTGCTATGGCTGTGCGCCGCCTTGGGCGCCAACGGCCCGGGAGCCGCCGCGGAGCACGGCGGCCTGCACAACGACGCCGCGCTTGGCAAGCACAGCGCTGCCGACAAGGGGTTGTGATGGATTGGGCTGACCTGCTGAGCGCCGCCCTGGCCGCGCTGATTTTCATCTACCTCCTGATTGCGCTGTTCCGCCCGGAGAAATTCTGATGTCGACCCAATTCCTGGGCCTGCTGGCCCTGTACCTGGCAATCCTGTTTGCCATGGCGCCGTTCCTGGGCCGTTACATGCGGCGCGCGATGGAGGATGGCACCTACAAGCTGACCGCGTGGGGGCGTCCGCTCGAACGCGTGCTCTACAAGCTTGCCGGCGTGCGCGCCGATGCCGAAATGGGCTGGAAGCAGTACACGGTCGCCGTGCTGGCGTTCAATCTGCTGGGTGTGGTGGTGGTCTACGCGCTGCAGCGGCTGCAGAGCTACCTGCCGCTCAATCCGCAGGGGTTTGGCGCGGTGACGCCGGACTCGGCCTTCAATACGGCTATCAGCTTTGTCACCAACACCAACTGGCAAGGCTACGCGGGCGAGTCAACCATGGGCTACCTGACGCAGATGCTGGCGCTCACGGTGCAGAACTTCTTTTCCGCGGCGACCGGCATCGCAGTGGTGTTCGCACTGATCCGCGGCTTCGCGCGCCAGAGCAGTGCGACCATCGGCAACTTCTGGGTCGACATGACGCGCAGCACCCTGTACGTGCTGGCGCCGATTGCCACCGTGATCGCGCTGGCGCTGGTCAGCCAGGGTGTGATCCAGAACTTCGACAGCTACAAGGAAGTCAGCCTGGTCACGCCGGTGGAGTACAGCCAGCCCAAGGTCGACGCGGCTGGCCAGCCGGTGCTTGATGCCCAGGGCAAGCCGGTCACCGAAGACCTGAAGACGGACAAGCAGACGCTGGCCATGGGCCCGGTGGCTTCGCAGGAAGCCATCAAGATGCTGGGCACCAACGGCGGAGGCTTCTTTAACGCGAACTCGGCGCACCCTTACGAGAACCCGACCGCGCTCGCCAACATGATCGAGATGCTGGCCATCTTCCTGATTCCGGCCGCGCTGTGCTTCACGTTCGGCGAGATGGTGAAGGACCGGCGCCAGGGCGTGGCGGTGCTCGCCTCGATGACGGTGATCTTCGTCGGCATGGCGTGCGTCGCCTCGCTGTCCGAGTTGCAGGCCAACGCGGCGCTGGCCGGACTGCCGATCGATCATGCCGCTTCCGCGTTGCAGGCCGGCGGCAACATGGAAGGCAAGGAGACGCGCTTCGGCACGGCGGCATCGGCGCTGTTCGCGACCATTACCACGGCGGCCTCATGCGGCGCGGTCAATGCGATGCATGACTCCTTCACGGCTATCGGCGGGCTGGTGCCGATGCTGCTGATCCAGCTTGGTGAAGTTGTGTTCGGCGGCGTCGGTTCCGGTCTCTACGGCATGCTCGTGTACGCGGTGCTGGCAGTGTTCATCGCCGGCCTGATGATCGGGCGCACGCCGGAGTACCTGGGCAAGAAGATCGAGGCGTACGAAATGAAGATGACCGCGGTGGCCATCCTCGTGACGCCGCTGCTCGTGCTGGTCGGCACTTCCATCGCGGTGATGACGGAAGCGGGCAGGGCGGGCGTGTTCAACCCGGGCACGCACGGCTTCTCCGAGATCCTCTATGCGCTGTCCTCGGCGGCCAACAACAACGGCAGCGCCTTTGCCGGCCTGTCCGCCAACACGCCGTTCTACAACACCCTGCTGGCGGCCGCCATGTGGTTCGGACGCTTCTGGATCATCATCCCGGTCCTCGCGCTGGCCGGCTCGCTGGCGGCGAAAAAGCGGCTGCCGGTTACGGGCGGCACCATGCCTACTCACGGCGCGCTGTTCGTGGTGCTGCTGGTCGGCTCGGTGCTGCTGGTCGGCGCACTGACCTATGTCCCGGCTCTGGCGCTGGGCCCCGTGGCCGAGCAGCTGCAGGGCGCGGTGACGGCGATTGCCAAGTAAGCGTATTGCGGAGAAACGCATGCAACAAGAATCCATGGCGACGCGCAGCAAGGCTGGTGGCGCTGCATCCAGAACCGATGCATCGACGGCGAATGCCCCCACGACGTCGGGCGGTGCGCCCCGTGCGCATGAGCACCACCATCGCTCGCCACGCAGCGGCATGTTCGCCCCCGAACTCGTCAAGCCGGCCCTGCTGGCCGCGCTGAAGAAGCTGTCACCACGCGAGCAGGTACGCAATCCGGTGATGTTTGTGGTGTACGTGGGTAGCATCCTCACTTCCATCCTGTTCCTCAAGGCCCTGGCTGCGCCCAAGGCTGCAGGCGGAGAGAGCGCCGGCTTCATCCTGGCCGTTTCGGTCTGGCTGTGGTTCACGGTGCTGTTCGCCAACTTTGCCGAAGCGCTCGCGGAAGGCCGCAGCAAGCAGCAGGCGGAATCGCTGCGGGGACTGAAGACGACCGCCACGGCGCGCGTGCTGCTCGACGGCAGGCGCGGTGGCGCGACGGAAACGCGGGCGGCCACCACCCTGCGGCGCGGCGATATCGTGCTGGCCCAGGCCGGTGACATGATCCCCGGCGACGGCGAAGTCATCGAAGGCGTGGCGTCGGTCGACGAGAGCGCGATCACGGGCGAATCCGCACCGGTGATCCGCGAATCGGGTGGCGACTTTTCGTCGGTCACCGGCGGCACGCGCGTGCTGTCGGACTGGATCGTGATACGCATCACCACCAATCCGGGCGAAAGCTTCATCGACCGCATGATCAGCATGGTCGAGGGCGCCAAGCGGCAGAAGACGCCCAATGAGCTGGCGCTGACGATCCTGCTGGTGGGCCTGACCATCGTGCTGCTGCTGGCGACCGCCACGCTGCTGCCGTTCTCGCTCTACAGCGTGCTCGTCACCAAGGCCGGGCTTCCGGTGACCATCACGGTGCTGGTGGCGCTGCTGGTGTGCCTGATCCCGACCACCATCGGCGGACTGCTGTCGGCCATCGGCGTGGCTGGCATGAGCCGCATGATGGAGGCGAACGTCATTGCCACCTCGGGCCGCGCGGTGGAAGCCGCGGGCGACGTGGATGTGCTGCTGCTCGACAAGACCGGCACCATCACCCACGGCAACCGCCAGGCCTCGCGCTTCGTGCCCGCGCCGGGCATTCCGGCCCAGCAGCTCGCACAGGCGGCATGGCTGTCGTCGCTGGCCGACGAGACGCCCGAAGGGCGCAGCATCGTGACGCTGGCGCGCCAGCAGCAGGGTGTTGCGGCACCGGACATGGCGGCGCTGCGGCCGGTGTTCATCCCGTTCACGGCGCAGACGCGCATGAGCGGCGTGGACCTGCGCAACGGCGAAGGCGAGCGCATCGTGCGCAAGGGTGCGGCCGATGCGGTGCGGCGCTTCGTGGCCGAACGCGCCGGCAAGTTTCCCGAGGCCGTGATGCAGGCGGTGGATGACGTGGCCCGTGCGGGCAGCACGCCGCTGGTGGTGGCGGAGGAAGCCGACGGCAGCGTGCGCGTGCTTGGCGTGGTGGAACTCAAGGACATCGTCAAGACCGGTATCCGCGAGCGCTTCACGGAGCTGCGCAAGATGGGCATCAAGACCGTGATGATCACCGGCGACAACCGGCTCACCGCGGCGACCATCGCGGCCGAAGCCGGCGTCGATGACTTCCTGGCCGAAGCGACGCCGGAAGCCAAGCTCAAGCTGATTCGCCAGTTCCAGGGCGAGGGCCGCCTCGTGGCAATGACTGGCGACGGCACCAACGATGCGCCGGCGCTGGCCCAGGCCGATGTCGCGGTGGCGATGAACAGTGGCACGCAGGCGGCGAAAGAGGCCGGCAATATGGTCGACCTGGACAGCAACCCGACCAAGCTCATCGAGATCGTCGAGATCGGCAAGCAGATGCTGATGACGCGCGGATCGCTCACGACGTTCAGCGTGGCCAACGACGTGGCCAAGTACTTCGCCATCATCCCGGCCGCGTTTGCCACCACCTACCCGCAGCTGAACCTGCTGAACGTGATGGGGTTGAGCACGCCGGCGTCGGCCATCATGTCGGCGGTGATCTTCAACGCGCTGATCATCGTGGCGCTGATACCGCTGGCGCTCAAGGGCGTGGCCTACCGGCCGCTCGGCGCGGCGGTGCTGCTGCGGCGCAACCTGCTGGTCTACGGCCTGGGCGGCATCCTGGTGCCGTTTGCCGGGATCAAGCTGATCGACATGGCGCTGGCCCTGCTGGGCTGGGTCTGACCGTACCTCCGCATAGAGAAGGCAATCATGAATACGCAAGTGCAATCCACGCAATCCGCACCCATCGTGCCGCAGCAGGGCGGGCTGCTGCGGCCGGCGCTGGTCGTCTTTGCCGCGCTGTCGCTGCTGACGGGTTTGCTCTATCCCGGCGTGATCACCGCAATTTCGAAGGCGGTGTTTCCACAGCAGGCAGCGGGCTCGCTGATCGTCAGGGACGGCAAGGTCGTGGGCTCTGCCCTGATCGGGCAGCCGTTCTCGGACCCGAAGTATTTCTGGGGCCGCCTGTCGGCCACGGCGCCCATGCCCTATAACGCGGCAGCATCGGCTGGTTCCAACCTTGGGCCAAGCAACCCGGCGCTGAGCGATGCGGCGCGCGCGCGCATCGAGGCACTGCGCGCGGCGGGCCCGGACAACAAGGCGGCGGTGCCGGTGGACCTGGTCACGGCTTCCGGCAGCGGGCTGGATCCGCACATCAGCATCGCGGCGGCCGACTACCAGGCGCCACGCGTGGCGCGGTTGCGCGGGCTGCCGCCGGAGAAGGTGCAGGAGCTGATCCAGGCGAACACCGAATCGCCGTCGCTGGCCATGCTGGGCGACCCTGGCGTCAATGTGCTCAAGCTGAACCTGGCGCTGGATGCGGTATCTGGTAAATAGGCAGGCCGGGCGGGCGTGCGGCGCCGCGCGCGTGGCACAATCTGACAGCGCCTGCCCCTGCGCCGGGCGGCGCCGCTGACCATGCCCGAATTGCGATCTCCCACTGAACGTCCCGACCCGGACAGCCTGCTGCAGCGCATGCAGGAGGAAGGCGCGCGTGCCGCGCGGGGCAAGCTGCGCGTCTACTTCGGCGCCTCGGCCGGCGTGGGCAAGACCTTCGCGATGCTGATCGCCGCACGGTCACTGAGGGAGCAGGGCGCGGACGTGGTCATCGGCGTGGTCGAGACGCATGGCCGCGCCGAGACCGAGGCACTGATCGACGGCATCGAGCGCCTGCCGATGAAGGACGTGCCGTATCGGGACCGCGTGCTCACGGAGTTCGACCTCGACGGCGCGCTGGCACGGCGACCGGCACTGGTGCTGGTCGACGAACTCGCCCATTCGAATGCGCCGGGCAGCCGGCACCCCAAGCGCTGGCAGGACATCCAGGAGCTGCAATCGTCCGGCATCGATGTCTGGACGACCGTCAATGTGCAGCACCTGGACAGCCTCAACGAGGCCGTGGGCGGCATCACCGGCATCCGTGTCTGGGAAACCGTGCCGGACGCCGTCTTCGACAGCGCCGATGAGGTGATCCTGGTCGACCTGCCCGCCGATGAGCTGCTGCGGCGCCTGCGCGAAGGCAAGGTCTACCTGCCGGAGCAGGCGCGCCACGCAGTGCGCAATTTCTTCCGCAAGGGCAACCTGATCGCGCTGCGCGAACTGGCCCTGCGGCGCACCGCGGACCGGGTCGACGATGATGTGCGCGCCTATCGCCGCGCCGAGTCGATCCAGTCGGTCTGGCGCACGCGCGAGGCCGTGCTGGCCTGCATCGGCACCGGCAGCGATGCCGAGCAGGTCGTCAGGAGCGCGCGCCGCCTGGCCGGCCAGCTCGATTGCGACTGCCACGTGATCACCGTGGCCGCGCCGCGGCTTGCGTCCGTGCCCGATGGCGAACGCGCGCGGCTGGAGTCGGCGATGCGCCTGGCCGAGGAACTGGGCGCGCGCACCGAGACACTGGCCGGCAGCGACATGGTGCAGGCCGTTGCCGGCTATGTCCGGCGCCATAACCTGACCAAGGTGGTGCTGGGCCGCACGCCGACGCGATGGCGGCGCATGGACGAGTCGCTCGTGAGTCAGGGGCGGTCGTTGCTGGTCTGGGCGCTTTCGCCGTTTCTTGGCGCGCGGGCCTGGCTGTTCGGGCGCAAGAGCTTTGCCGATGCGCTATCGGCCGCGTGCCCGGAGATCGACGTCATACGCGTGGCCGCGGATACCACGCGCATGGACGTCAAGCCCGCGAGCGTATCGGCACCGGCCGAGGAAAGCGAGGCCGTGCAGGCGCAGGAGCGCCGTGTGCGCATGCAGTCCTACCTGTGGGCGGTGGCGTGGTGCGCCGGCGCGACGGCGGTATCGACGCTGGCCCGGCCGTGGTTCGACCTGGTCAATATCGCCATGCTGTTTCTCGTGGCGGTGGTTGGCGTGGCCTTGCGCCATGGCCGCGCGGCGGCGGCGCTGGCCTCGGTGGTTGCCGTCGCTGCCTTCGACTTCTTCTTCGTGCCGCCCAGGCTCTCCTTTGCCGTGAGCGATGTGCAGTACCTGCTGACCTTCCTGGTGCTGCTCTCGGTCGGGCTGGTGATCGGCCAGCTCACCGCCGGCCTGCGCGAGCAGGCAGAAGTGGCGGTGCAGCGCGAGACCGATGCGCGCACGCTCTACGAGCTCGCGCGCGAGCTGTCGTCGACATTGATGCCCGAGCAGATCGTCTCGATCGGCAGCCGCTTCCTGCGCGCGGCCTTCGACGCGCGCTCCGCCTTCTTTCTGGTAGGGCCCGATGGCCGCCTGCTGCCGCCCGCGGTCGAGCAGGGGCAAACCGACGCGCACAGTGACGCGATCGACCGCGTGCTTGCACAATGGGTGTTCGACCACGGCCAGCCGGCGGGCACCGGCACGCACACGCTGCCCGCCGGCACCGTGCTGTACCTGCCGCTCAAGGCGCCCATGCAGACGCGCGGCGTGCTCGCGGTGGAACCGCGCGCGTGGCGCGCGTTCGCCCAGCCGGCACTGCGGCGCCAGGTCGACGTGTTCGCGACGCTGATCGCCATCACCATCGAGCGGCTGCATTATGTGGACGTCGCCCAGCAGGCCCTGCTGTCGATGGAATCGGAGCGGCTGCGCAGCTCGTTGCTGGCCGCGGTCTCGCACGACCTGCGCACGCCGCTGACCAGCCTGATCGGCATGGCCGAGACCTTGCAGCGCGGCGATCCGCCGCTCGCGCCGCGTGTTGCCGATACGGTCGCCGCGATGCGCGACCAGGCCAGGCGCATGAGCACCATGGTGGTCAACCTGCTCGACATGGCGCGGCTGCAGGGACGCGACGTGCGCGTGCAGAAGGAGTGGCAGTCCTTCGAGGAGCTGGTCGGCGCGGCGCTGGGTGCCTTGCGTGATGCGCTTGCCGGGCATCGTGTCATGGTGGCCGACCTGTCCGCGATGCCGCTGGTGGAATGCGATGCCGTGCTGATGGATCGCGTGCTGTGCAACCTGCTGGAGAATGCTGCCAAGTACACGCCGGCCGGGACCGAGATCCGCATCCGCGCCCAGGCCATGGATGACGAATTGCGCCTAGTGGTGGAAGACGATGGCCCCGGCGTGCCGGCCGGCAGCGAACGGCAGATTTTCGAGAAATTCACGCGGGGCGAGCGCGAATCGGTGACGACGGGCGTGGGCCTTGGGCTCGCGGTCTGCGATGCGATCGTGCAGGCCCATGGCGGACGCGTCTGGGTCGAGCCAGTGCGCGAAGCGGCCGTGGCGGGCGCAGGCATCGGTGCGCGCTTCGTGGTGGCCCTGCCGCGCGGCAATCCGCCGGTGATAGAGCCGGAGGCGGCGGACATCCCCGCGTAATCCCATTCAGACGGAGAGCAACAGATGCCTTTCGAGTTTTCGCCCACGGTGCTGCTGGTCGAGGACGAACCCCATATCCGCCGCTTCGTGCGCACGGCCCTGCAGGCCGAAGGCTGCACCGTGCACGAGGCGGAAACGCTCAAGCGCGGCCTGATCGAAGCGGGCACGCGCCAGCCGGACCTGGTGGTGCTTGACCTTGGCCTGCCCGACGGCGACGGCGTCAACCTGATCCGCGAAGTGCGCACCTGGACCGAGGTGCCGATCCTGGTGCTGTCCGCGCGCAGCGGCGAGGAGGACAAGATCGGCGCGCTCGATGCCGGTGCCGACGACTACCTGACCAAGCCGTTCGGCGTGGGTGAACTGGTGGCGCGCCTGCGCGTGCTGCTGCGCCGGCATGCGCGATCGAATCCGCATGGGTCGACGCAGATTGCCTTCGGCGAGGTGCAGGTCGACCTGGCCAACCGCATGGTCACGCGCGCCGGGGAGGCCGTGCACCTGACGCCGATCGAGTATCGCCTGCTGTCGGTGCTGATCGCGCATCGGGGCAAGGTGATGACCCATCGCGAACTGCTGCGCGAGGTATGGGGGCCTTCGCATTCCGAGAGCAGCCAGTATCTGCGGGTCTATATGGGCCACTTGCGGCACAAGCTCGAAGCAGATCCCGCGCAGCCCGTGCATCTGCTCACTGAAGTCGGGCTCGGCTACCGCTTTGCAGGGTAAGGCGCGGGGCAGGGCGGAATCTTTATTCCAATTCCCTCATCACGCGCAAGTTTCTTGATACCGAATTTAGGTGCTGGTCCTTATCGTGGCAGACAGTCCCGCGGGGTTCCGCGGGCAGTTCCTCAACTCCGCCTCGATAACAATGACAGCTTTGCGCAAACCGGCCGCGTGGATTGCGGCCGCGATTCCTTCCTTCGCCTTCTTCAGCGCGAGTCCGGTGCTCGCCCAGTCCGCGCCTGAATCAGCGGACGGGCCCGCATCGGCGTGGACGGTCACCGCGAATGTGGCGCTGGCTACCGAGTACCGCTACCGCGGCCTGATGCAGACCAACCGCCGTCCGGCAATCCAGGGCGGCTTCGACGTCAGTCACGAATCGGGCTTCTACCTGGGCAACTGGAACTCGAATATCAGCTGGCTCGGTGACAGCAATCCTGATGTCTCGGCGCCGATCGAGATGGACTTCTATGGCGGGTTCAAGAACACCTTCGGTGGCGGTGACTGGAACTACGACGTCGGCGTGCTGCAGTACTACTATCCGGGCGACTATCCGGCTGGCTATGTGCGGCCCTATACCACGGAGTTGTATGCGGGCATCGGCTATGGGCCGGTGTTCCTGAAGTACTCCTATGCGCCGACCAACCTGTTCGGCTTTGCCGACAGCAAGAACAGCTGGTATGCCGACCTGTCGGCGAACGTGCCGCTCAATGTCTGGGGCCTGACGTTGAACGCGCACGTGGGCTACCAGAAGGTGCAGTTCACCGATGCCTCCTACACGGACTGGAAGCTGGGCCTGACCAAGGACCTCGGCAAGGGTTTCGCAGTATCGGTGGCCTACATCGACACCAATGCCGACAAGGCGGTCTACACCAACGCAAAGGGACGCTACATGGGCAAGGCTACGGCCTGGGCGTCAATCAGCAAGACGTTCTGAGCCGTACCACCGTGATGGGGATTTAAGGCTTGGGCCTGGCATTGCCGCATTACATCCGGGCCGCCAGGCCAAGCCTGGGCGCTGCCGCGCAAAGAGATGCCGGAGCGAGAAAAAGAAAAAGGCCGATGCTTGCGCATCGGCCTTCGTCTTGTATCGGATGGCTCCCCGACCTGGGCTCGAACCAGGGACCTACGGATTAACAGTCCGGCGCTCTACCGACTGAGCTATCGGGGAACAGCAGAGAAAGAAATTATAGCCAGCTTCTCGATTCCTCGTCAATACCCTCCGCCAATTTTATTGCTGCCGGCGAGTCTGGCGAAGCGGTTGGCTGCCGTGGGCTGCGTAGCAGGCACGAACTGACTGGTGGCGCTCCGGGGCTTGGCGTTCAACAGGGAGGCCGAATAGATACGCTCCTTGTTCAAGCGGCTTTGGTCTCGCGAGGCTTGGTTGCCCGTTCGGACCTGCTACGCATAGTGATTCAGAACCAGTGCCTGCGATAACCGGCTCTTGTACGATCCCCATGTAGGGCTCGGGTACAGCGTTTCAAAAGCGTCAGTGGTGGGACGCCTACGGCTGCGCTGCGCGCGCGTCCTAGTCGGTTTGCGACGGGCATCATCATCGCCAGTGCCGACGGTTCGGTTTCTCTGGTTCGGTTTCTCTGCTTTGCTGTGGCGCGGTTTGCCTGCGGCCTGGGTGCTCAGACTTTTGTCGCTCGGACAAAAAGTGACTCGCCGGCTACGCCGGCGAAACAGCAGCGCCCGCCAAGCACGACAACCCCATCTTCCCCATCCCCCGCCGTCCGGCGAAGAACCAAGAAAAAGCCGCCATTCCGGCGGCTTTTCATTCGATCGCTATTGTCCGGACGATGATCAGTCGAACACCGGCGACTCCACGCCGAGCACCTTGTGCAGCTTCGGCGAGGTGGTGGTGTACTGCATGTGGATCTTCTTCTCGGGGAAGATATACGGCGCAGCACCGAACGCGGCCAGCGCGGCCTCGTGGAAGCCAGACAGGATCAGCTTCTTCTTGCCGGGGTAGGTGTTGATGTCGCCCACCGCGAAGATGCCAGGGATATTGGTCTGGAACTTCTCGGTGTCCACCTTGATCTGCTTGCGCTCGAGGTCCAGGCCCCATTCGGCGATCGGGCCGAGCTTGGGCGACAGGCCGAAGAACACCAGCAGGTCGTCCACCGGCAGGCGGCGGGTCACGCCGTCGGCGCCCGTCACCTTGATCTCGGTGAGCACGCCATCCTTTTCTTCATAGCCGCCAATCTGGCCGACCAGGAACTGCATTTCCATCTGTTCGCACAGGTCCTTCATCTTGGCGACCGAGGCCGGAGCCGCGCGGAAGCCATCGCGGCGGTGGATCATCACCACCGACTCGGCCTTGCCGACCAGGTCCAGCGTCCAGTCCAGCGCCGAGTCGCCGCCGCCCACGATCACCAGGTTGCGGCCGTGGAAGCGGCTCGGATCCTTGACGCGATAGAACAGCTGCTTGCCGTCGAACTTGTCGATGCCATCGACCTTCAGCGTGCGCGGCTGGAACGAGCCCACGCCCGCAGCGATGAAGATGGTCTTGGTGATGAAGCGGGTTCCGAGCGAGGTCTCGACGAAGAAGCGGCCATCTTCACGGCGCTCGACCACGGAGACTTCCTGGCCCAGGTGGAAGGTCGGCTCGAACGGCTCGATCTGCTTGAGCAGGTTGTCGGTCAGTTCCTGGCCAGTGCAGCTGGGCACCGCCGGGATGTCGTAGATGGGCTTGTCCGGATACAGCTCCACGCACTGGCCGCCAACTACCTTGAGGGAGTCGATGACGTGCGCCTTGATTTCGAGCAGGCCCAGCTCGAACACCTGGAACAGGCCGACCGGGCCGGCACCGACGATCAGTGCATCGATTTCCAGCGGCTGGCCGCCGGCGGTGTTGCTGGCGGCGGCTTTGGTCGTGTCGGCAACGGGATTGGGAATGCTCAAGTCCATATTCGTCCTGATACGTTGTGGGCATCGCGTGCCCGGCATTGCGGAAAGCGCGTGGGGACGGCTTTCTAGTCGGTTCAGCGCTGCAGGTACTGCAGCTTGTCGGTCGCGTCCTTCCACTCTTCGGCCTCGGCCAGCGGGGCCTTGGTCTTGGTGATGGACGGCCAGTTGCGCGCCAGCTCGGCATTCAGGTCAATGAACTGCTGCTGGTCGCCCGGAACGTCTTCCTCGGCGTAAATGGCGTTCACCGGGCATTCGGCCACGCACACCGCGCAGTCGATACACTCATCCGGGTCAATGGCCAGGAAATTCGGGCCTTCACGGAAACAATCCACCGGACATACGTCAACGCAGTCTGTGTAGCGGCAACGGATGCAGGATTCGGTGACAACGTGAGTCATTTCGGTTCCAGGAAAACGGGTCGGCTTTTGATGGGAAACTGGTTTCGGACACTTGTTTGCCTGCGCCGCAACGAGCATTTCCGCCAATGGCGGTCTGCAGGGGGCGAGCGCGGGCCGTGGCCTTTCAGAAACCGATATTGTATCTGAGCCTTCTGGCAAGGATAGCGGGTCTATATAGCCAGATCAGATAGTTTTCTTATTTCTTTATGTATATTTGATTGCGAACAGGTCTGTGCCATTCGGGCCGGCAATGGCACGATGCGATGTGCCGGACGCACTTTCCGTCGCAGGACCCGCCGCCTTCGACCAATCATGAGGAGATCGCCATGCCGTGCCAGCTGCGCTTTGGTCCGTGGGATTTCGGCAGGCGGGCGCGGCGCCGGGCGCTGTCCGGGCTGCTGGGGCTGTTCGGACTGCACATGCTGGCGGCTCTGCTGCCCGCTGGCGCGAGCGCGCAGACGCTGTCGGAGCCCGCCATGGCCGACAGCGTGGTGTCCCGCCTGGTGGCATGGCGCACGCGGTCCGACCAGCCTGTGACGCTGGCGGCACTGACTGGTTTCGATTGGGAGAGCTTCAGCGTCACCCGGGCCCCGGCCGGAGACGCCATGGCCAGCTGCGGCCGTGCCGGGCTGCTGCCTTGCGGCCCGGAACTGCAGCCCGAAGCCGGCCAGATGGTGCAGGTGCTGACCTTCCAGCGTGCGGGACGCGATGTCTACGCCGAGCGCATCATGGCGCAGAATGGCGCCTTTGCCGACCCGTTGCCGGTGCAAGTGCCGCGCGCGGCCGCCACGCTCGTATCGTGCCGGGCCGGCGATGGCCGTCCCTTGTGGTGTGTGCAGGGCATCCGGGCACTGCGGCGCCCGCAGCCTTTTCTCGATGGTGGCTGAGCGGGCTCTCGCCCGCCCGCCGGCAAGGGCGAACATCGGTTAGCATGTGTGCCTGAACCGGCATCGCCGTCTGGCCCGTTATGATCATCCCATCCCTGCTCGACACCGACCTGTACAAGTTCACGATGATGCAGGTGGTACTGCACCATTTTCCGCAGGCGCAGGTCGAGTATCGCTTCAAGTGCCGCAACGCCGGCGTCGACCTGACCCCGTATATCGAGGAGATCCGCGCGGAGGTGGCGCAGTTGTGCAGCCTGCGCTTCACGGAAGAGGAACTCGCCTACCTGCGCGGCATGCGCTTCATCAAGAGCGATTTCGTCGATTTCCTCGCGCTGTTCCACCTGAACCAGAGGTACGTGTCGGTCGAGCCCGCGCCACAGGGCAACGGCGAGATCGAGATCGCGATCCGTGGGCCGTGGCTGCACACCATCCTGTTCGAGGTGCCGCTGCTGGCCATCGTCAACGAGGTGTATTTCCGCCGCACGCAGCCCAAGCCTGACTTTGCCGAAGGCCGGCGCCGGCTGGAGCAGAAGCTCGCGCTGCTGCTGGCGCCGGAGTACCGCGACTGCGTGATTGCGGACTATGGCACCCGCCGGCGCTTCTCGCGTGACTGGCAGGAAGAGATTTTGCTGGCGATACGCAACACGCTGGGGCCGCAACTGGCTGGCACGAGCAACGTACATTTCGCGCGGCTGCACAATATGGTGCCGCTGGGCACCATGGCCCATGAATACGTGCAGGCGTGCCAGGCGCTGGGCCCGCGCCTGCGCGACTCGCAGGTCTTTGCGCTTGAGAACTGGGCGCGCGAATACCGCGGTGACCTGGGCATTGCGCTGTCGGATACCTACGGCTTCGACGCGTTCCTGCGTGATTTCGACCTGTATTTCTGCAAGCTGTTCGACGGCGTGCGGCACGATTCCGGCGACCCCTTCCTGTGGGGTGAGCGGATGCTGGCGCACTATGCGGCCAACCGCGTCGATCCGCTTGGCAAGACGCTGATCTTCAGCGACAGCCTCGATATCCCGCGCGTCATTGAACTGTATGAACGCTTTCACGGCCGCTGCCGGCTGGCCTTTGGCGTGGGCACGAACCTGACCAACGACCTTGGCTATACACCGCTGCAGATCGTCATCAAGATGGTCCGCTGCAACGGGCAGCCGGTGGCCAAGCTGTCGGATACGCCGGAAAAGACCATGTGCGACGATGCCGGCTACCTGGCCTACCTGCGCCAGGTGTTCGAGGTTCACGCGCCTGCGTAGCAATTTTCAACGTATTCGCGGCGGGAGCGGAGCAGGGTGCGCCACTATAATGGCGTGCATTGCCCCGCATTTTCGTGACGCCAGGCCCTATGGAAACCAACCAAGCCCGTGACCGCATCTTTGCCCGTATCCGCGCCGCGCAGGGGCGTTCGCCCAAGGTGACCAGCGGCGAGCGCGAAGCCGTGGCCGACTACCTTGCGCGTCATCCGCAGGGGCCCCGTCCGGGCGCCCAGCCGGACCGTACCGAAGCCTTCATGGCCCAGGCGCAGCGCATGGCGTCTACGGTCGATCGTGTTGCGCGGCTGGCGGATGTGCCTGCTGCAGCGGTGCGCTACCTGGACAGCCTGAATCTCGAGCATCGAGCCGTCGCCTGGGATGCATTGGGCGCGCTGCCCTGGCAGGACTGCGGCATGGCCGTCGAGTGCCGGCCCCCCGTGCGCGATCCGCAGGCCGACCGCGAGCACGGCGACCTGGTCGGCATCACGGGATGTTTCTGCGCCATTGCCGAGACCGGTTCGCTGATGCTGCTGTCGGGGCCGGAAACGTTCGCGTCGGCAGCGCTGTTGCCCGAGACGCATATCGCGGTGGTGCCGGTATCGCGCATCGTCGACAGCCTCGAAGATGCCTTTGCGCTGGTGCGCAGCGAACGCGGCGAACTGCCGCGCGCGACCAATATCATCAGCGGCCCGTCGCGTACCGGCGACATCGAGCAGACCATCGTGCTGGGGGCACACGGGCCGTACCGCGTCCACGTCATCCTGGTCGACCAGGCCTGACCGCGCGTTCCGGTCGTCGCCGCGCGGGACGCTGCGGCGCCTGCATTACACTGGCACGCTTACCGCGCGAGGCACGGAGCCTTGCTGCGAGTCTCATACCTGTGCGGCGGGTCTGTCCGTCCCGCCACTGCGCACACTGTCCAAGGAGAGTCCGTCTGATGCAACGCGCCCGCATGCTGTTGCCGCTGCCGGCCATGCTGGCTGTTTTTCCTTCGCTGTCCCACGCCGCCGACATCGATGGCGCAGCCCTTGCCGCATGGTGGGGGTTGCCATTCGCCGGCGTATTGCTGTCGATTGCGCTGTTGCCGCTGCTCGTGCCGCGTTTCTGGCATCACCACTACGGCAAGATCGCGGCGGGCTGGGGCCTGCTGTTCCTGCTGCCATTCGCGGCGGCGTTTGGCGTGCACGCGGCGCTGGCAGGAGCGGTGCATGCGTTGCTGGCCGAGTACATTCCGTTCATCGCGCTGATCGCAGCCCTCTACATCGTCGCGGGCGGCATCTGCGTGCGCGGCAACCTGCATGGAACGCCGCGGCTCAATACCGGCATCCTGGCACTGGGCACCGCTCTGGCCAGCTTCATGGGCACGACGGGCGCGGCCATGCTGCTGATCCGGCCGCTGCTGCGCGCCAACGACAACCGCCGCCATGTGGCCCACGTGGTGGTGTTCTTCATCTTCCTGGTGGCCAATGCCGGCGGCGCGCTGACGCCGCTCGGCGACCCGCCGCTGTTCCTCGGCTTCCTGCAGGGCGTGGACTTCTTCTGGACCATGCGCAAGATCCTGCCCGAGACCTTGTTCATCTGCGTGGCGCTGCTGGCCATCTTCTACGTGCTGGACCGGCACTACTACTACAACAAGGAGGAGGAACTGCCGGCGCGCGGCGATCCCACGCCGGACACGCGCGGCATCCGCATCGAAGGAAAGATCAACTTCGTCCTGTTGCTCGCAGTGGTGGGGCTGGTCCTGATGAGCGGATTGTGGAAGCCGGGCATTTCGTTCGATGTGCTTGGCACCGACGTGCCATTGCAGGCAGCCGTGCGCGACGTGATGCTGGTGGCGGTGGCCATCGTCTCGCTGCTCGTGACGCCGCATTCGGCGCGCAGCGGCAACGAGTTCAGCTGGGAACCGATCCTGGAGGTTGGCAAGCTTTTCGCCGGCATCTTCCTGACCATCATCCCGGTCATCGCGATGCTCAAGGCGGGCACCGATGGCGCGTTCGCGGTCGTGGTCCGGGCTGTGAGCGACGCCAACGGCCAGCCCGTCGACAGCATGTACTTCTGGGCGACCGGCCTGCTTTCGTCCTTCCTGGACAATGCCCCGACCTACCTGGTGTTTTTCAATACAGCAGGCGGAGATGCCGCCACGCTGATGACGCGTGACGCGTCGACGCTCGCGGCCATCTCTGCCGGCGCGGTCTTCATGGGCGCCAATACGTACATTGGCAATGCGCCGAACCTGATGGTGAAGGCTATCGCTGAAAACCGGGGCCTGCGCATGCCCAGTTTCTTCGGCTACATGCTATGGTCTGTCTCGATCCTGTTGCCGCTGTTCCTGGTGATGACGTTCCTCTTTTTCCATGTGTGATGCCATGAAGCCGTCTGTCCTTGTCACCCGCGCCATTTTTCCCGACGTCATTGAACATCTTTCCCGGTACTTCGACGTCGATGACAACCAGCAGGATGCCGTGCTCGACGCCGCCGCGCTCAGGTCACGCCTGGCCGGCAAGGCGGGCGTGCTGACCAATGCCGCGGACCGTATCGATGCTGGCCTGATCGCCGCCCTGCCTGGCCTGCGAGCCGTCTGCAATATGGCGGTCGGCTATAACAACCTCGACATTCCGGCGCTGACGGCGGCGGGCATCGTTGCGACCAACACGCCCGACGTACTGACCGAAACCACGGCCGATTTCGGCTGGGCGCTGCTGATGGCGACCGCGCGCCGCGTGACCGAGTCCGAGCATTACCTGCGCGATGGCAGGTGGCAGCGCTGGAGCTATGACATGATGGTCGGCATGGACGTGTACGGCAGCACGCTGGGTATCCTGGGCATGGGCCGCATCGGCCAGGCGCTGGCACGTCGCGCGGCCGGGTTTGGCATGACGGTGCTATACCACAACCGCAGCCGGCTGCCGGAGTCCACGGAGCAGTCGCTCAATGCGCGCTATGTCAGCAAGGCCGAGTTACTGCAGCAGTCGGATCATTTGGTGTTGGTGTTGCCGTACGGCCCGCATAGCCACCATGCCATCGGTGCCGCCGAACTGAATCAGATGAAGTCCACGGCCACGCTGATCAACCTGGCGCGCGGCGGTATCGTCGATGACGCCGCATTGGCGCAGGCGCTCAAGGCACGCCGTATCTTTGCCGCAGGCCTCGACGTGTTCGAAGGTGAGCCCGATGTCCACCCGGACCTGCTGACCGTGCCCAACGTGGTGCTGACGCCGCACATCGCCAGCGCATCGGAGAAAACGCGCCGTGCCATGGCCATGCTGGCCGCCGACAACCTGATCGCGGCGCTCGATGCCGGGCCCAGCGCCGGACATCCGCTGTCGGTCATCAATCCCGCGGTGATGGGGCACCGCCGCTGAAACGTTTCCCATGACCTGGATCCCCTTGCTCACGCTGGGCGTTGCGCTGCTGGCGCTCGCCCTGCTGCTGGTTCTCGTACTGCGCCAGCACGCTTCTCCCGCCGCCACCGGCGACCTGTATCGCCAGCTTGCCGATTCCCGCCACGAAAACCTGCGCGGCATGGAGCGGCTCGAGCGCGAACTGCGCAACGAGGTCGCCGAGGCCGCGCGTGGCAGCCGATCGGAGTCGGCCCAGCAGATGCTGCGCTTCCAGCAGACGCTGTCGTCGCAGCTCACGAGCATCGCCACGCTGCAGAACAACCAGATCGACACCTTTGCCCAGCAACTGGCCAAGCTGACCGAATCGAATACGCAGCAGCTCGAACATGTCAGGCAGAACCTGCTGCTGCAGGGCCAGCAGGCGCGCGACGAGCAGGCCGTGTCATTGCGGCGCTTCGGCGACGGCCTGCAGCAACAGCTTGCGCAGATGTCGGAGGCCAACGAGCGCCGGCTGGCCGAGGTGCGCGCCACGCTGGAGCAGAAGCTGCGCGACATCGAGGCCAACAACGCCGCCAAGCTCGACGAGATGCGCCGCACCGTCGACGAGAAGCTGCACGCCACGCTGGAGCAGCGTCTGGGCGAGTCGTTCCGGCTGGTCTCCGACCGGCTGGAGCAGGTGCATCGCGGACTCGGCGAAATGCAGATGCTGGCGCAGGGCGTGGGCGACCTGAAGAAGGTGCTTACCAATGTGAAGTCGCGCGGCACCTGGGGCGAGGTGCAGCTCGAGATGCTGCTCGAACAGATGCTGACGCCAGACCAGTACGGCAAGAACGTGGAAACCGTGCGCAATTCGGGCGCGCGCGTGGAGTTCGCCATCCGCCTGCCAGGCAAGGATGCCGCGCAGGGTGCGGTTTGGCTGCCGATCGATGCCAAGTTCCCCAAGGAGCAATACGAGCGGCTGCTCGACGCCCAGGAGCGTGGCGACGTCGACGGCGTGGCCGCGTTTGGCCGCGAACTGGAAATGGCGTTGCGGCGCGAGGCGCAGACCATCTCGGAGAAATACCTGTCGCCGCCTGCCACCACCGATTTCGCCATCCTGTTCCTGCCGACGGAGGGGCTCTACGCCGAGGCATTGCGCCGGCCGGGCCTGACCGACGTGATGCAGCGGAACTACCGCGTCACGGTGGCCGGGCCGACCACGCTGACGGCACTGCTCAACAGCTTGCAGATGGGCTTTCGCACGCTGGCGCTGGAAAAGCGTTCCAGCGAGGTCTGGGAGGTGCTGGGCGCCGTCAAGACAGAATTCGGGAAATTCGGGGAAGTGCTGGCCAAGACCCGCGACACGCTCGAGCGCGCGGCACGCAATATCGAGCAGGCCGAGGTTCGCACGCGCCAGATGGCGCGCAAGCTGCGAACGGTGGAAGCGTTGCCCGGCGAGGCGGCACGGCAGTTGCTGGGCACTGGTGTGCCGGAATTGCCGGAAGTGCCGGAAGTGTCGGAAGACGGGGTTGGCTGAAGCTGGCGGCGCAGCGCGCGCCAGCCCGAAACTGGATCAGTTCGGCTCTTCGGGAGCCAGTTCGCGCACGTGGACTTCGATGCCGCCGAAGCGCGCGGCTACCCAGTTATAGGCCTTGCAGGCCAGCCACAGCAGCCCGAATCCGATCAGCGCGTTCAGGATCAGCGCGGTGAATACGGTGATGCCGGGCAGGTCGCCGTAGCGCACGAACGCGACAAACAGGCCCAGCGAGACGATCGGTACCGAAAAGCACAGGTAGACCAGCACCAGCGCGCGCGCGGTCTTGACCGGGTGGAGGTAGGCAATCTCCTGATTCATGACTGGGGAGGGCAATGTTTCAAAATCGTGCGGCAAGTGTAGCGACTGCCCGGACCGACGCATAGCCCGACAGCGGCGTGGCGTGCATTTCACACGCAGCAGGCCCATGCCAGCCGCCAATATGCAGCGCAAAAACGACACATTGGCGCCGCCCGGGCCACCCGTTGGCAGGGGCTCAGACCAGTCCGTCGAACAGCATCACGTCGACCATGTCCCCGGCGCGGACCGAATCCTGCTCATGGGCCAGCACGATGAAGCAGTTGGCTTCGCTCATCGAGCGAAGCACGCCCGAGCCTTGCTGTCCCGTGACCCGCACCTCCCAGTCGCCGCCCTGGCCCGGCGCCAGGATGCCGCGCTGGTATTCGGTCCGGCCAGGCTTCTTGCGGATCGCCTGGGCGCTGCGTACGCGCATCAGCGGCAGCGGTGGCACGCTGGCCCCCATTTGACGGTGCAGCGCGGCGCGCACGAAGTGGTAGAAGGTCACCATGACGGCCACCGGATTGCCCGGCAGGCCGAACAGCAGCGCGTCGCGCCCGCCCGAGGCGATGCGCCCGAAAGCCATGGGCCGCCCGGGACGCATCGCGATTTTCCAGAACGTGACGTCGCCCAGGCTGGCCATGATCTGCTTGGTGTAATCCGCTTCGCCTACCGAGACGCCGCCCGAGGTGATGACCGCGTCGGCGTTCTCGCAGGCCGAGCGGAACGCGGCTTCCAGCGCGGCGGGGTCGTCGCGCACCACGCCCATGTCGATCAGCTCGACGTTCAGGCGTCGCAGCATACCGTGCAGGGTGTAGCGGTTCGAGTCGTAGACGCAGCCGGCATCGAGCGGCTCACCGATGGAGCGCAGCTCGTCGCCGGTGGAGAAGAAGGCCACGCGCAGGCGGCGGCGCACCCGCACTTCGGCAAAACCCAGCGAGGCCAGCAAGCCCAGGTCCGCCGGCTGGATGATGCGTCCGGCCGACAGCGCGGCCTGGCCGCGCGCCAGGTCTTCGCCACGCAGGCGGCGGTTGTCACCGGCGCGTACCGTGTCGGCGGCAAAGCGGATGCGGCTGCCGTCGGCTGACGCTTCCACAAACTCCTGCGGCACCACGGTGTCGCAGCCCTCTGGCATGACCGCGCCGGTCATGATGCGCACCGCCTTGCCCGCGCCCGGCTGGCTGCTGGCGCCGCCCCCTGCGAATGCGGTCCCTGCGATTTCGAGTTCCAGGTGCCCCGCAGCCGACTGCAGTGCGCTGCTGGCGAAGGCGTAGCCGTCCATCGCCGAGTTGTCGTGCGAGGGGACATCGATCGGCGAGATGATGTCCTCGGCCAGCACGCGATCCAGCGCGCTGCGGATGGGCACTTGCTCGATGCCGCGCACCGGTTCCACCACCTCGCCGATGATGCGGTTGGCGTGGGCCACGGGCAGGGCAGTGGGGTCGTAGTCGGAGAGACAGGAAATGACGGTTTGCAGGGATGGCATGGTGGGAACGGGCCGTTAGCGGGCTTCGTGCGTGCGCAGCTCGTCGAGGGTGTTGATATTGGCAAAGGCGCCGGCGTCATCGAACAGGACTTCCGCGAGCCGGTGCGAGGTCGCCCAGGTTTCGATCTTGCGGCCGCCGCCGTTCAGGTAGGCGACCATGCTGTCCAGCATGCTGACCGGCATCAGGCAGAAGACCGGCTGGAGCTGGCGGCGGCCGTTCTCGTCGAGCGTGACCGGGATCGCCAGTTCGGCGCCTTCAACCTCGATGGCGTCGCCGAGCCGCTGCACCAGATCGGTGGGCAGGAACGGTGAATCGCAGGGCGCGGTGACCATCCAGCCGGTTTGGCATTGCTCGAGCCCGGCCAGCATACCGGCCAGCGGCCCGGCAAAGTCGGGCACCGAATCGGTCACCACCGGCACGCCGAACGATTCGTAGGCCGACAGGTTCCGGTTGGCATTGATCATCAGCGCGCCGGTCTGCGGCGTCAGCCGCATCATGGTGTGCATGGCCATGGGCGTGCCGTGCAGGGGCTGCAGGCCCTTGTCGGTGCCGCCCATGCGGCTGCCCCTGCCGCCTGCCAGGACCAGGCCGGTAATGTCGTCGCGTGCAATCATCGGAAGGATTGGGTCCGGCGGGGTGTCATCCGCCGATGTATGACATTTCGATCTTGCGTTCGGCGCGAGCCTGCCGCACCGCGGGGTTGCTGCGCTGCTCGGAGTAGTTGTCGGTGCGGCCCTGCCATACCTGCGCGATGGCGTTCGACACCTGCAGGTCGCTGTAGCCACCGCGCAGCAGGGCGCGCAGGTCATAACCCTCGGTCGCGAACAGGCACAGGTAGAGGCGGCCTTCGGTCGACAGCCGGATGCGGCTGCAGTCGCCGCAGAAGGCGTGGGTCACGCTGGAGATCACGCCGATCTCGCCGCCGCCGTCGCGATAGCGCCAGCGCTCGGCGGTTTCGCCGGCGTAGTTGGCCTGTACCGGCTCCAGCGGAAAGGCCTCGTCGATGCGGCGCACGACTTCGGCGGACGGCAGCACTTCGTCCATCTGCCAGTGGTTGCTGGCGCCGACATCCATGAACTCGATATAGCGCACGATGATGCCGCTGCCGCGGAAGTGGCGGGCCATCGGCACGATCTCGGCATCGTTGGTGCCGCGCTTGACCACCATATTGACCTTGATCGGCGCAAGCCCCACGGCCTGGGCGGTCTCGATGCCGTGCAGCACGTCTGCCACGGCGAAGTCCACGTCGTTCATGCGGCGGAAGGTGGCGTCGTCGATGGCGTCAAGGCTCACGCTCACGCGGCTCAGGCCGGCATCGCGCAGCGAGCGCGCCTTGCGCGCCAGCAGCGAGGCATTGGTGGTCAGCGTCAGGTCCAGCGGCTTGCGAGAGGCGGTTTCGATGCGCGCCAGCATTTCCACCAGCTTTTCGATGTTCTTGCGCAGCAGCGGCTCGCCGCCGGTCAGGCGGATCTTCTCTACGCCGAGGCTGACGAACAGGCGCGCCGTACGCTCGATTTCCTCGAAGCTGAGCAGCTCCGAATGCGGCAGGAAGGTGTAGTCCTTGTCGAAGACTTCCTTCGGCATGCAATACACGCAGCGGAAGTTGCAGCGGTCCGTCACCGAGATGCGCAGGTCGTGCAGCGGGCGCGCCCGGGTATCGGCGACCAGCCCGGAAGGCTCAAGCAGCGTTTCGGGGATGCTGGGCGTCATCGAGCGGTAGCGATGATCGCGCAGATCGAAGATCGGAATGACGGTTTCGGTCATGGCCTGTGGGTGGGCGATGCGTCCGGAGAGCGGGGCTCGGGGACCGGACGCATTCTGTTGCCATTCTATCCGAGGCCGGCTGCCGGCATCCGGATTGACCATGCATGAAAAAAGGGGACGGCCTGAGCCGTCCCCTTCGATTCCTGCTGGCAGGAAATGTGGCGCTTACTGCTGTGCGGCCATTTCGACTTCGCGACCGCCGGTTTCGACCAGGATCATCGGGCCTTGCTGCATCGGCGGCAGCGGCTTGCGCTCACGCGGCACACGCGGAGCGGGCACGATGCGTGCGGCGGCCTCCTGGGCTGCGCGCAGCTTTTCGCTGTCCGTGTTGACCCATTCCAGGCCGGCCGTGGCCAGCATCGGTTGCAGGCTTTCCATCGCCAGCGGCGACGCGGCCGACGGGCTGGTCACCACGGCAGGAGCCGGTGTTGCCGGTGCAGCGGCCGCGGTGGCTACGGGCGCCACCGGCGCTTCAACCACCGCGGGTGCGATGGCGGCTTGCACGACCGGCGCGGCCGGCTCGGCTTGCGGGGCCTGTACGGGCTCGGCGGCCACGGCCACCGGCTGGACGACCACGGGCGCCGGCGTAGCTTCAATGGCCGGAGCCTCTGCAACCACAGGGGCAGGCGCCTGCGTCACAACCGGTTCGGCCGCGGCTTCGGCCACGACGGCGGCAACAGGTTCGACGGCCTGGGCGGGCACTTCAGCGACCGGCGCGGCGGCTTCCGTTTCACGTACATCGGCTACCGCAGCGGCCGGAGCCGGCGCGGAGACAGCCTCGGCGGCGACGGCCACGGTCGCCTCGGCGGCGATGTCCGAGGCCGTGGCGGCTTCGGCGTCATCCTGCGAGGCCTGCACCGAATCGTCGCGCTCGCGACGATAGCGGTTGCGGCCGCGACGGTTACGGCGGCGGC
Organism: Cupriavidus sp. 22TCCZM01-5; assembly: GCF_057798915.1. Lineage (NCBI taxonomy): Bacteria > Pseudomonadati > Pseudomonadota > Betaproteobacteria > Burkholderiales > Burkholderiaceae > Cupriavidus > Cupriavidus sp. 22TCCZM01-5. The sequence goes on along the minus strand of NZ_JBYOJR010000029.1, from coordinate 33,283 downwards.
GTTCTTCGCCGTCTCCACCTTCGGTCGCGGCTTCAGCGCCTTCCGGCAGGTCGGCGCGCAATGCCTCGGCTTGCGTGTCCTCGAGCGCTGCCCGCGGCAGGCTGGCGGCGGCCTGGATCGCGGCAACAGCTTCTGCCGGTGCGGCTTCGCCGGCTTCGGCTTCACGCGTGTCGCCGCGTTCACGCTGGCGCTCGCGCTGCCGTTCACGGCGCTCCTGGTTGCGGTCGCGACGGCCTTCCTGGCGGCCTTCCGTGCGTTCGCCTTGAGCGGTGTCGGCCTGGCGGGCTACTGCGGGGGTGGCTTGTGCGTCACCCTGGCGCGGCTGGCGGCCCTGGCGTTCGCCGCGAGGCTCGCGTTGCTCAGGACGCTCGCCGGTCTGGCGCTCTGCACGTTCGCCGCGCGGACCGCGTTCGCCACGCTGGCGCTCACCACGCTCACCGCGCTCGCCGCGCTCGCCGCGCTCGCCGCGTTCACCACGGTCGGCGCGTTCGCCACGCTGACCCTGGCCGCGGCCTTCACCGCGCTGGCCACGTTCACGACGCCCATCGGCGCTGCGCGTTTCACTGGCTACAGGCTTGGCCGGCTCGACCACCACCGGTGCCGCCGGGCGGGCACCAAACAGGCCCTTCAGCCAGGCGATGAAGCCGCCACCTTCCACCGGCCTGGTTGCCGGGACAGGCGGGGCTGCGGGAGCGGCTTCCGGACGCGGGGCGCGCTCGGGGCGCGGTACCGACACCGGTGCCGGTTGTTCCGGCGTAATGCCCTTGACCGCGGCTTCCTGGCGCGGCTTGGCGTCTTCCTTCTTGCGACTGCTGTAGCTGGTGTCGGCTTCCAGCTCCTTGGCGGCGGCTTCCGCCATGCGGTAGCTGGCCACGCCTTCTTCCAGGCGCGGATCGTCGTGGCGCAGACGTTCCAGCTTGTAGTGCGGCGTTTCCAGGTGCTTGTTCGGAATCAGCAGCACATTGACCTTGAAGCGCAGCTCGATCAGGTTGATTTCCTGGCGCTTCTCGTTCAGCAGGAAAGCGGCAACCTCGACCGGCACCTGGCAGTGGATGGCGGCGGTGTTTTCCTTCATCGCCTCTTCCTGGATGATGCGCAGCACCTGCAGGGCGGACGATTCGGTATCGCGGATATGGCCGGTGCCATTGCAGCGCGGGCAGGTGATGTGCGAGCCCTCGGACAGGGACGGACGCAGGCGCTGGCGCGACAGCTCCATCAGGCCGAAACGGCTGATCTTGCCCATCTGCACGCGTGCGCGGTCGTGGCGCAGCGCATCCTTCAGACGGGTTTCTACATCTTTCTGGGCCTTGCCCGACTCCATGTCGATGAAGTCGATCACGATCAGGCCGCCCAGGTCGCGCAGGCGCAGCTGGCGGGCGATCTCGTCGGCAGCCTCAAGGTTGGTGCGCAGCGCGGTTTCCTCGATGTCGGCGCCCTTGGTGGCACGGGCCGAGTTCACGTCGACCGAGACCAGGGCCTCGGTGTGGTCGATCACGATGGCGCCGCCGGACGGCAGCATCACCATGCGGGAATAGGCCGACTCGATCTGGTGCTCGATCTGGAAACGCGAGAAGAGGGGCACGTCGTCCCGGTACTTCTTCACGCGGTTCATGTTGTCAGGCATCACCACGCTCATGAAGGCGCGGGCCTGTTCGTAGATCTCGTCGGTATCGATCAGAATCTCGCCGATATCCGGCTGGAAGTAATCGCGGATCGCGCGGATGACCAGGCTCGATTCCAGGTAGATCAGCAGCGGGGCCTTGTTGTCGCCGGCGGCGCCGTCGATGGCCTTCCACAGTTGCAGCAGGTAGTTCAGGTCCCACTGCAGTTCCTCGGCCGAGCGGCCGATGCCGGCGGTACGGGCGATGATGCTCATGCCATCGGGCACGGTCAGCTGCGCCATGGTTTCGCGCAGTTCCTGGCGGTCTTCGCCTTCGATACGGCGCGACACGCCGCCGCCGCGCGGGTTGTTCGGCATCAGTACCAGGTAGCGGCCGGCCAGCGAGATGAACGTGGTCAGGGCCGCGCCCTTGTTGCCGCGCTCTTCCTTCTCGACCTGGACGATCAGTTCCTGGCCTTCATGCAGGGCATCCTGGATGCGCGCATTGCGCACGTCGATGCCTTCCTTGAAGAAGGCGCGGGCGACTTCCTTGAAGGGCAGGAAGCCGTGGCGTTCCTCGCCGTAATTGACGAAGCAGGCTTCCAGCGAGGGTTCGATGCGGGTGATGACACCCTTGTAGATGTTGCCCTTGCGCTGTTCGCGCCCGGCGGTTTCGATGTCGATATCGATCAGTTTCTGACCGTCGACGATGGCGACGCGCAACTCCTCCTGTTGCGTCGCGTTGAACAGCATGCGTTTCATCGCAATACCTCACTCCAGTGTCGCGGATGGCACCGTCAAGCGATGTCCGCGGCGATCGATGAAGCACGCAAGGGAGCGAAGCGAGGCGCGAGAATTGCCGAAAAGCGCCAGATTGCGTCAAGACGCAACCGGCTGGGCGCGGGTGAAAGAAAGGCGACGACGCCTGCGAGGACGTCCGCATGGCGGGAGAGAACACCGGCTGCTGCTCTTGTCGCAGAAATCCGGCGTGTTCCCGGATGCCGGTGGCGATGCGGGGCCGGCGCAATGGGCGCCGGCGGCATCGCGGCCGGCCACGGAAGGCCTAGACGCGTCAAAGAGCAAGTTTTTCGGACGCGGCACGGCGATCCATTGCTACCTGACATCTCCTGGCGGGCGCACCTACTACTTCTTGGAGTTCTGCGACCGGGCGCCGGTATTTCTAGTCAGGTGGCAGGCTCGCCTGCCGGCCGGCACCGTTTCCTGGTGCGGCGGGACTTTCTCTCACCGAAGCGGATGCCACCTGGCATCCGCCTTCAAATTCTGTATTACCTGAACACTTTGTTCCCACGAAATTGCCGGCCTTGCCGAAGCCACCTATGGGCGACTTCCTGCGCGCCGGCAATTGCGCGCGTGCTGCTTTGCCGCCATTTGCCCGTCTGGCGCCTGCGGGTTACGCGAATAAGCGGGAGACGGAAGGGCTGACGGCAACCCCAAGTGTAAAATGCGATAAATCGCTTACACAGGCCTTGTGCTGCCGGTCATTGGCCGAAACAGCGAGGAAATTATATTGAAAATGAATGAGTTACGCCATCAAATTGAAACAGGGGCAAAGTCTGCGCCGGCGAGTCCCCAGGTGGCGTATGTCACGATCGACGAAGGCGCCGAAGGGCAGCGCATCGACAACTTCCTGCTGAAGATTTCCAAGGGGGTGCCGAAGAGCCATCTCTACCGGGTGCTGCGCTCTGGCGAGGTGCGTGTCAATAAAGGGCGCGTCGACGCCACTTATCGCCTGCAGATTGGCGACGTGGTACGCATTCCACCGATGCGGGTGGCGGAATCTTCACAGGCGGCCGGCCGGCAGCCCGTCCCGGCGGCCGATTTCCCGGTGCTGTTCGAGGACGCGCACCTGCTTGTCATCAACAAGCCGGCGGGCGTGGCCGTACATGGTGGATCCGGCGTGGCCTTCGGCGTGATCGAGCAACTTCGCAAGGCGCGGCCGCAGGCCAAGTTCCTGGAGCTGGTCCATCGCCTGGACCGCGAGACCTCCGGCATCCTGGTGCTGGCCAAGAAGCGTTCGGCGCTGGTCGACCTGCACGAGCAGATCCGCGGCAACAGCATGGACAAGCGCTACTTCGCTTGCGTGGCCGGGGCGTTCCCCAATAACCGCCAGCATGTCCGGTTGCCACTATATAAATACAGCACGCCGGACGGCGAGCGTCGCGTGCGCGTGCAGGCGGACGGCCTGGCGTCGCACACGGTATTCAGCCGGGTCGAGGCATTCCCCGGCTTCACGCTGCTGGAGGCCGAACTGAAGACCGGGCGCACGCACCAGATTCGCGTGCACCTGGCGCATTCCGGCTTTCCCATCGTCGGCGACGAGAAGTACGGAGACTTTACGCTCAACAAGCAGTTGGCCCGGGCGGGCGCGCGGCCGGGCATCAAGCGCATGTTCCTGCACGCGCACAAGCTGACGTTTGTCCATCCGGCGACGGGCGAGCCCCTTGTGGTGGTGGCGCCGCTGCCGGACGATTGCACCGGATTCCTGCAACAATTGCGCAGCCAGAAAAACCAGGACGCCCCGGAGTCGGGCGGCCGTCACGCCAACAAGGAAACCAATGGCCAGGCAACGATTTGACCTGATCGTGTTCGACTGGGACGGAACCCTGATGGATTCCACCCCGACCATCGCCAAGTGCATCCAGCTGGCCAGCCGGGATCTGGGGCTGCCGGTACCGGACGACAGCGCTGCCAGCCATGTCATCGGCCTGGGCCTGAAAGATGCCCTGTCCTATGCTGTCCCGACCCTGGATCCGGCCGATTATCCCCGCCTGGCCGAGCGCTACCGCTTCCACTTCCTCACGCGAGACGCCGAGCTGGTGCTGTTCGATGGTGTGCGCGAGATGCTCGAGGCGCTGCACGGGGAGCACTATTTCCTCGGCGTGGCGACCGGCAAGACTCGCGTCGGCCTGCAGCGTGCGCTGGCCACCAGCGGCCTGACGCAGCGATTCGACGCCACGCGCTGCGCGGACGAGAGCTTTTCCAAGCCGCATCCGGCAATGTTGCAGGAACTGACCCGTGAACTGGGTCAGGACATGGGTCGCACGGTCATGATCGGCGATACCACGCACGACTTGCAGATGGCTGCCAATGCCGGCGCCTACGGCATTGGTGTGTCGTACGGGGCGCATCCCGGGGATTCGCTGCGTGCCATGGCTCCCGTCCACTGCGCGGGTTCGATCGGCGACCTGACGGAATGGCTGCTGGCCAATGCCTGAGGCCATGATTGACGGCATCGCTGCGCAGTTCCTGTGCTCCGCAGAGGCATTGGTCGACGGCGGTGCCGGCGTGCGTTTCACCGTCGAGTTCAATGCGCGCCGGTTGGCAGCCTTTGCGGTGCGCTTTGATGGCGCGGTGCACGGCTACCTGAACCAGTGCGCCCACGTGCCCATGGAGCTGGACTGGCAGGAGGGACAGTTTTTTGAGTCCTCGGGCCTATACTTGATCTGCGCGACACATGGGGCGATGTACGAGCCCGACAGCGGCCTGTGCGTCGGCGGCCCGTGCCGGGGCGCCTCCCTGGCCAAGCTGCGTATCGAAGAGCGCGACGGCAAGGTATTCTGGGTGCCGGACGCGCCATACCGCCTGGCGGAGCCGGCGGATAATGCGTAAGCGGGTCACCTTGATCATTGCCTGACATCCGCCCCTTCCAAGAGCCTTTCCACGAGCCACTTGCATGACAGAACAGCAAAAGCCGCCTTTGGGCGAATCGGGTCAGCCGGATGAACAAGGGGGTGCCGGCCCTGCCGCAGCGCCAGGTCCGGCGAGCGGTACGGGCGAGGCGGAACGCCTCGAGACCGCGCAGAAGGCGGACTATCCGCTCGAGCGCGAACTGCGTGCCTCCGATGATGCGGCACGCCGCGAGGCCGGCGAGCGCAAGGCGCGCATAGAGGGCGGCAAGGGCAGCGGGCCGGTCGGCGGAGGTGCTGGCTGGGAGCGCGATGTGCTCGAAAAAGTGCTGATGGCGACATTGCGCGAACAGCGTGCCGCCCGCCGCTGGCGCATCTTCTTCCGGTTTGCCGGGCTGGCGGTCCTGCTGGTGATCTTCCTTGCCGTGTTTGATTTCAAGGGCGAGAGTGCCATCGGCACCGGCAAGCACACGGCCATGGTCTCCCTCGAGGGCGAGATCGCTGCCGGGACGCCAGCCAGTGCGGAATCGATCAACGCATCGCTGCAGGCGGCCTTTGCCGACAGCAATGCAGCCGGTGTGATCCTCAAGATCAACTCGCCCGGCGGCTCGCCGGTCCAGGCGGGCATCATCAATGACGAGATCCATCGTCTGCGTACGCTGTACCCGTCCAAGCCGTTCTACGTGGTCGTCGAGGAAATCTGCGCGTCTGGCGGCTACTACGTGGCCGCCGCCGCGGACAAGATCTACGTCGACAAGGCCAGTATTGTCGGCTCGATCGGTGTGCTGATGGATGGATTCGGCTTCACGGGGCTGATGGACAAGCTGGGTGTGGAGCGCCGCCTGTACACGGCAGGTGCCAACAAGGGCATGCTGGATCCGTTCTCGCCGCAGGTGCCCAGGCAGAAAGCCTATGCGGAAACCATGCTCAAGGAGATCCACCAGCAGTTCATCGACGTCGTGAAGGAAGGGCGCGGCGATCGCCTCAAGGATGATCCGGAGCTGTTCTCTGGCCTGTTCTGGTCGGGTGAGCGCAGCGTCGAACTGGGCCTTGCCGATGGTCTCGGGGGTGCCGACTACGTGGCGCGCGACCTGTTCAAGGCCGAGGACATCGTGGACTATACCGTCAAGGAGAACATCGCCGAACGTGTGGCCAAGCGCTTCGGCGCCGCGGTGGGCACGGCAGCGATGAAGACGATGCTCTGGAGCACCGGTCTGCAGGGTATGCGGTAAGCGCGTACTCGCGGACGGCCGGTATCCGCCAAGCGCTGGAGCCCGCCAGGAACCTGCGGGCCCGTTCCATCAAGGTCCTTCCCGTTTTTGCGCCGTTTCAGCCGGCGAGCAAGGAAAAGATGGCGGGGCGCTTGTGCAGGTCCAGCCGGTCCGGCCGCCACTGCGCAAGCGGCAGCGTGACGATAGTCTCGGTCGGCAGTGTGAGATCCACTGCCACGGACAGCAGTGTGGCGCCGGCACAGTGCTGGCGCAGCGCGTCGAGCAGGGCGCCGTTGCGATAAGGCGTTTCAATCCAGACCTGGGTCTGGCGGAACTTGCGCGAGTGCTGTTCCAGTTCGCGCAGCCGCTTCGCGCGCTCGTCGGGGTCCACCGGCAGATAGCCGTTGAAGGCGAAGCTCTGGCCGTTCAGCCCGGAGCCCATCACGGCGAGCAGGATCGAGCTGGGGCCGACCAGCGGGCGTACGCGGATGCCGCGTGCATGGGCCAGCCGCACCAGTTCGGCTCCCGGGTCTGCAACGGCGGGCACGCCGGCTTCGGACAGCAGCCCGCCGTCACGGCCGCCGGCCAGCGGCGCGAGCAGTTCAGCCAGCGCATCGGCGCGGGTGTTCACGTTCAGTTCACGAATTTCGATCTGCTGGATCGGCCGCGCCAGCGGGCATGTTTCGCCCAGCTTCTTGAGGAAGGCGCGTGCGGTCTTGGCGTTTTCGGCCACCAGGTAGTCCAGCCGCGCGGCGACCTGCTGGACGCCCGCCGGGATGACGTCGGGCAGCGGATCGGCGTCGTCGCGCTTGCCGAGTGTATTGGGGATCAGGTAAAGGGTGCCGCTCATCGTGTAGGTGCCGCTCATGCGGCAAAGAATGGGTAACCGGCCTGGCGCAGCATCGTCGTGAGCGCGATCAGCGGCAGGCCGACCAGCGCGGTGGGGTCATCGGACTCAACCCGCGACAGCAGCGCGATGCCCAGGCCTTCCGACTTGGCGCTGCCGGCGACATCGTACGGCTTTTCCAGGTGCAGGTAGGCATCGATCTCGGCGTCGCTGAGGTCGCGCATGGTGACGCGCGTCTGCACATCGGCAAGCTGCGACTGGCCGGTGCGTCCATCGAGCAGGCAGAGCGCGGAGTGGAAAGTGGCGGTACGGCCCCGCATCAGGCGCAGTTGCTCCCGCGCCTTGTCGTGGGAACCGGGCTTGCCCATCTGTCGGCCGTCGAGTGTCAGCACCTGGTCCGAACCGATGATCAGGGCTCCGGGCTGGCGTTGCGCGATGGCCTGGGCCTTGTTGAGCGACAGGCGCAGAGCGGTAGCCTCCGGCGTTTCGCTGTCCAGCGCGGTTTCGTCGATGTCGGGTACCGCCACCTCGAAAGGCAGGCGCAGCCGCTCCAGCAACTCGCGACGATAGGGCGAACTGGAGCCCAGGATCAGTCTGGGAAGCGGTTGTGAGTGCATAAGTGATTGAAGCGGAACAGGAATTCAAGGGGTAACGCACTCAAGGTCTTTGACCAGGGAGCAATTTTCATCTTATAATCCCGCGTTTCGCTGCATCCGAGCATGGCTTGCCATGCCGCCCGAGGGGCGAGTTGGTCCAGGATGTGGCGAGCCAAGCATGAGCAGCCATATGACCCAGTCGATCGACCTGCGCGAGCTAGATCTCTTTGCTTTCTGCCGCAAGGGCGGTAGCGCGGCTGGCGAGGTGGCGGTGCGGGATTTGCCGCGCATCTTAGCCGAGATGGCCGCGCAAGCGCCAGCTTCGGCGGCAGGTGAGGTTTTCGCCTATACGGCTACCGGGTTTGCGCGCGAAGAGGCTTCCGAGCCCGGTGCGCCGGTGGCGCAGCGCCTGTTCCTGGACCTTGCCGTGAATGGCCACGTCTGGCTGAACTGCCAGCGTTGCCTGGAGGTCTATGCGGAACCCGTCGCTACGTGCATGCGCTTTGAGGTGTTCGCCAGCGATGTGGCGGCCGACAGCGCGCCGATGGACGATGATGAGCTTGACGCGATTGTCGGCTCCAAGCGCTTTTCGTTGCTTGAACTGATTGAAGATGAGGTGTTGCTGGCGCTGCCTGCGGCCCCCAAGCATGCCGTCTGTCCGGTAGTGCACGAGAGTCTCGTGACTGGCGCCGACGGCGAGGTGGAGCCTGAGGCTGCACCGGAAGAAGAGGAAAAGCGGCCGTCGCCCTTTGCGGCGCTGGCCGGCCTGAAGACCAAGCATTGATGCCGCGCGGCGGTTCACGCAAAGTCTTGCGGGTAGTGGTTGAAGCATCCGGCCGGGCCCCGGCTACGCCTAGTGCAGGGTGCGTGTGTTAATATTGAAAAATTCTCGAAGGAGTCATCATGGCTGTTCAACAGAACAAGAAGTCGCCGTCCAAGCGCGGCATGCATCGCTCGCACGACCACCTGTCGGTCGCCCCGCTGGCAGTCGAGCCGACCACCGGCGAAACCCACCTGCGCCACCACGTGAGCCCGAACGGCTACTACCGTGGTCGCAAGGTCATCAAGACCAAGAACGACTGATCGCTTCGTTCGGCGTGACGTTTGCGTCTCGCTCGCGCATGCCTGTAGGTCAGAGACAAAAAAGCGGCAAGATCGTTGCCGCTTTTTTGTTGGGCGCTCGCGATGCGAACCGGCTTGTCGCCGGCGCCGATGCGTAATCCGTACCCGGAACAATGACGATCAAAATCGCTATCGACTGCATGGGCGGCGACCACGGCGTATCCGTGACTGTCCCGGCGGCGATCAGTTTTCTTTCCAGCCACGACGATGCCGAGGTGGTGCTGGTCGGCTTGCCCGATGCCATCCAGGCGCAGCTGAAGAAGCTGCACGCACAGGACCATGCGCGCGTCAGCATCGTGCCGGCGACCGAGGTCATCACCATGGATGACCCGGTGGAGGTGGCGCTTCGCAAGAAGAAGGATTCCTCGATGCGGGTCGCGGTGACCCAGGTCAAGGAAGGCCTGGCGGGTGCCTGCATTTCCGCCGGCAATACCGGCGCGCTGATGGCGGTGTCGCGCTACGTGCTCAAGACGCTCGAAGGCATCGAGCGCCCGGCCATTGCCACCACCATTCCCAACGAGAAGGGCTGGGGCACCACGGTGCTGGACCTCGGCGCCAACGCCGATTGCGAACCGGAGCACCTGCTGCAGTTCGCGCGCATGGCGGAGGCCATGGTCGCTGTGGTGGACCATAAGGAACACCCGACGGTAGGCCTGCTCAATATCGGCGAGGAAGTGATCAAGGGCAACGAGGTAGTCAAGCGCGCGGGTGAACTGCTGCGTGCCTCGGAGTTGAATTTCCATGGCAACGTGGAAGGCAACGACATCTTCAAGGGTACGACCGATATCGTCGTATGCGATGGCTTCGTCGGCAACGTAGCGCTCAAGAGCACCGAGGGCCTGGCGAAGATGATCGGTGGCATGATCAAGGAAGAATTCACCCGTTCCTGGTTCACCAAGCTGCTGGCGGGCATTGCCATGCCTGTGCTGTCCCGCCTGGCCAAGCGGCTGGATCCCGCGCGCTACAACGGCGCCTCGCTGCTCGGCCTGCGCGGGCTGGTGATCAAGAGTCACGGGTCGGCCGATGCCCATTCTTTTGAATGGGCGATCAAACGCGGGTATGATGCCGCCAAGAACGGCGTCATCGAACGCATAGCAAGGGCATTTGCCGACAAGACCAGCGCTGCGGGCGCTGCGCCGGCCAGCCCGGAGACCACACCGACCCCGCACCCCAGCACCCGCGCCGCCTGATGGACCGGGCCGGCGCCTGAGGCTGTCATACGGACAAATCGATCCGACACTACATGACCAAGTACGCAAAAATCATCGGTACCGGGAGCTACTTGCCTCCGCGGCGCGTGACCAACCATGATCTGGCGGTGCAGTTGGCCGAAAAGGGCATCGAGACCAGCGACGAGTGGATTTTCTCGCGCAGCGGCATTTCGGCCCGGCATTGGGCCGAGCCCGACGTGGCAAGCAGCGACCTGGCCGTCAAGGCTGCCGAGAAGGCGATCGAGGCGGCTGGCATTGACCGCCAGAGCATCGACCTGATCCTCGTGGCGACGTCGACGCCTGACTTCGTGTTCCCGAGCACTGCGTGCATCGTGCAGAACAAGCTTGGTATCGACAACCAGTGCGCAGCATTCGACCTGCAGGCGGTCTGCTCGGGCTTCGTGTATGCGCTGGCCACCGCTGACAAGTTCATCCGGAGTGGCTCGCATCGCAATGTGCTGGTGATCGGCACAGAAGTATTCTCGCGGATTCTCGACTTCAACGACCGCACGACATGTGTGCTGTTCGGCGATGGTGCAGGCGCGGTCGTGCTGACGGCCTCTGACGAACCGGGCATCCTGTCGACGGCCATGCACTCTGACGGCAGCCACGTGGGCATCCTGTGCGTGCCGGGCAACGTCGCCGGCGGCGCCGTCACCGGGAATGCTTTCCTGCACATGGACGGCCAGGCAGTGTTCAAGCTTGCCGTGAACGTGCTGGACAAGGTGGCGCGCGAGGCGATGGCCGCGGCGGAGATCCAGCCCGAGCAGGTCGACTGGCTGATTCCCCACCAGGCCAATATCCGCATCATGCAGGGCACCGCGCGCAAGCTCGGCTTGCCCGCCGAACGCATGGTGGCTGTCGTCCACGAGCACGGCAATACCTCCGCGGCATCGATTCCGCTGGCGCTTGATGCCGCCGTACGGGACGGCCGCATCCGCCCGGGACATACCGTGTTGCTGGAAGGCGTGGGTGGTGGATTCACCTGGGGTGCTGCGCTGCTGCGCATGTAACAACGGCTGGCGCGGCAGGCAAGGCCGGCCGCGCGGCTACCGGTATTCAAATTCTGGGATAGCACTTCGATGAAATTTGCTTTCGTATTTCCTGGCCAGGGCTCGCAATCGGTCGGCATGCTCAATGCGTTCGCCGATAACGCGGTGGTGCGTGCGACCCTGGAGGAAGCCTCGACCGCCCTGGGCCAGGACATCGGCCGCATGATCGCCGAAGGTCCGGCTGAAGAACTGAACCTGACCACGAACACGCAGCCGGTCATGCTGACGGCCGCCGTGGCGATTTACCGCGCCTGGCTCGACGCCGGTGGCCCGGTGCCTGCCCTGGTGGCCGGGCACAGCCTGGGCGAGTACTCGGCGTTGGTGGCGGCAGGCGTGATCCCGTTTGCGGATGCCGTGCCCCTGGTGCGCTTCCGCGCGCAGGCCATGCAGGAGGCCGTGCCGGTTGGCGAGGGTGGTATGGCTGCCATCCTGGGCCTGTCGGACGATGACGTACGCGCGGCGTGCGCCGAAGCATCGGTCGCCGGCGTGGTCGAGGCCGTCAATTTCAACGCGCCGTCGCAGGTCGTGATTGCCGGCAGCAAGGCGGGCGTCGAGAAGGCGTGCGAAGTCGCCAAGGCCAAGGGCGCCAAGCGTGCGCTGCCGCTGCCTGTGTCGGCACCGTTCCATTCGTCGCTGCTCAAGCCGGCGTCGGACCGCCTGCGTGAGCGCATGGCCGGCCTGACGTTCTCGGCCCCTGCCATTCCGCTGGTAAACAACGTGGATGTCGCCATCGTCAACGATCCGGACGCCATCAAGGACGCGCTGGTGCGCCAGGCCGCCGCGCCGGTGCGCTGGGTGGAATGCGTGCAGAAGATGGCCGCCGAAGGCGTCACGCACGTGATCGAATGCGGTCCGGGCAAGGTGCTGGCTGGCATGACCAAGCGCATCGACGGCAACCTGGTTGGCGGCGCGATCTTCGATCCTGCCTCGCTGCAGGAAACCCTGGCGCTGCTGAAGTAAGCGATCGCAAGAAAGGACAATTCGCATGACCAAACTCCTCGACAACCAGATCGCGCTCGTCACTGGCGCCTCGCGTGGCATCGGCCGCGCCATCGCGCTGGAGCTGGCCCGCCAGGGTGCCACTGTGATCGGCACCGCCACCAGCGAGTCTGGTGCTGCGGGCATCACCGAATACCTTGGCGCCGAAGGACTGAAGGGCAAGGGCGCGGTGCTGAATGTGAATGACGCTGCCGCCTGCGATGCCCTGATCGACGAGATCGTGAAGGGCCACGGCGGCATCAGCGTGCTGGTCAACAATGCCGGCATCACGCAGGACCAGCTCGCCATGCGCATGAAGGACGAGGACTGGCTGGCGGTCATCCAGACCAACCTGACCTCGGTTTTCCGCCTGTCGCGCGCAGTGCTGCGCCCGATGATGAAGGCGCGCCAGGGCCGCATCATCAATATCACTTCGGTAGTGGGCTCCGTGGGCAACCCGGGCCAGATGAACTACTCGGCTGCCAAGGCAGGCGTGGCGGGCATGACCCGGTCGTTGGCCGCCGAAATCGGCAGCCGAAACGTGACGGTCAATTGCGTCGCGCCGGGCTTTATCGATACCGACATGACCAAGGCGCTGTCCGAAGAGCAGCATGCTTCGCTCAAGCAGCAGATTCCGCTCGGCCGCCTGGGGCAGCCGGAAGATATCGCCAATGCGGTGGCCTTCCTGGCGGGTCCGCAGGCGGCCTATATCACCGGTACCACGCTGCATGTGAACGGCGGCATGTACATGAATTAATGGATTTTTGGGCGGCTTTTTCGGAGAAGAAGAAGGAAGAAGCTGCCTGAAGTAGTAGTTTTCCGAACCAATCGGGCGCGATTCTTGCAAAGCTTGGCAGGCGGCATTTCTGACGCCTCAAACCTGCTAAAATGCGCCCACTTTTTGTCGAACTTCCCTGGAGGGTTACATGGACAATATCGAACAACGCGTCAAGAAAATCGTGGCAGAACAGCTTGGCGTGGCCGAGGCAGACATCAAGAACGAATCGTCGTTCGTGAACGATCTCGGTGCGGACTCGCTCGACACGGTTGAACTCGTGATGGCGTTGGAAGATGAATTCGGCATGGAAATTCCTGATGAGGAAGCCGAGAAGATCACGACCGTGCAGCAGGCTATCGACTACGCCACCGCGCACGTCAAGGCCTGAGCCAGTCGTATCTGAATTCCGAGCCACAGAAGGCGGGTGGGCGCACCGTTGCGGTGGCGCCTTGCTGTTTTCTGTGGCTTTCGTCTGTTCGAAGACGCAGAATCAAGAAGCGCGCTGCGCGGCGCTGACCTGCTGGTCAGAGTTGCCGCCAGCATTTGTTTCTGATCCTGCATCACGCACCCGTAGGAAATCATAGTGAGCCGTCGTCGCGTCGTTGTCACTGGGCTTGGCCTTGTGTCTCCGGTCGGAAACACGGTTGCCGAAGGCTGGGCCAACCTGGTTGCCGGCAAGTCCGGCATCGCCACCGTCACCAAGTTCGATCATTCCGCGCTTTCCGTGCACTTTGCCGGTGAAGTGAAGGGCTTCAATGCCGAGGATTACATCCCCGCCAAGGAAGCCCGCAATATGGATACCTTCATCCACTTCGGCATCGCGGCCGGCGCACAGGCGCTGAAGGATAGCGGCCTGGAAGTGACCGACGCCAACGCCGAGCGAGTCGGCGTGCTGGTGGGCTCGGGCATTGGTGGCCTGCCGATGATCGAGGACACGCATGCCACGCTGACCGAGCGGGGTCCGCGCCGCATCTCGCCGTTCTTCGTGCCGGGCTCGATCATCAATATGATCTCGGGCCACCTGTCGATCATGCACGGGCTGAAGGGTCCGAACCTCGCCGTGGTGACGGCGTGCACGACCGGCCTGCACAGCATCGGCCTGGCCGCCCGCCTGATTCAGGCCGGCGATGCCGACGCCATGCTGGCTGGCGGCGCCGAGTCGACGGTGTCGCCGCTGGGCATTGGCGGCTTCGCTGCCGCGCGAGCCCTGTCGACGCGCAACGACGATCCGGCTGCGGCTTCGCGTCCGTGGGACAAGGACCGCGACGGCTTCGTGCTGGGCGAGGGCGCTGGCGTCATGATGCTGGAAGAGTACGAATCGGCTAAGGCGCGCGGTGCGCGTATCTATGCCGAACTCGTGGGCTTCGGCATGAGCGGCGACGCTTTCCACATGACCGCGCCGAACATGGACGGCCCGCGCCGCTGCATGGTCAACGCGCTCCGGGATGCCGGCATCAATGCGGACCAGGTCCAGTATCTGAACGCGCATGGCACGTCGACGCCGCTTGGCGACAAGAACGAGTCCGACGCCATCAAGGCGGCCTTTGGCGACCAAGCCTACAAGATGGTTGTGAATTCGACCAAGTCGATGACCGGCCACCTGTTGGGCGGCGCCGGCGGCCTGGAATCGGTCTTTACCGTGCTGGCCCTGCATCATCAGGTGTCGCCGCCGACCATCAACATCGATAACCAGGATCCGGAATGCGACCTGGATTACGTGGCCAACACGGCGCGTGAAATGAAGATCGATGTAGCCGTGAAGAACAACTTCGGCTTCGGTGGCACCAACGGCACGCTTGTCTTCCGCCGCGCCTGATTCGGTGCTACGAAAGCGCCTCGCCGGCCTTCGACCTGGCGGGCTCACTCGCTTGCAGTGGGCCTTGCTTGTTTTTTGGGCCGGCGAGGCAGTTGCACTGAGCCTGATGGCACGGCTGTGCCTGGGCGAGCCAGGCCGCTATGGGCCGGGCGGCGTTTTCTCCCTCTTGATTTGTGTGGCGTGGCTGGGCGCGCTCGTCCTGCTGATCCGGGCTTCGCGCGGCTGGTGGTCATGGACCGGGCAGTCATGTTCCGCGGTATTGCCGTCGCCACAGCGGTACGGCATGCCCCGCGTCGTAGTGCGCAGGCCCGGTGCCGGTAGCGAAACCGCCATCGTGACGGGCAGCTGGAATATCGGCGGCATTCTTTTGCTGTGCCTGGCATACGGCCCCGGCAGACGCCGCGGGCTGCTGATATTGCCTTTTCAGGCGCGTTCGTCGCGTGTGGTGCGCATGGCCAGGCTGGCGTTGGCGAGTGCGCGAGCGGTGCAGCCTGCGCAAAGTGATCGGGAACGTTATTGTTAGGCAGCGGTCACAGGATGCACTTTGAAGCACCGGACGCTCGGTGGTTCGTAGGTAAAATACAACGTTCGTCGTGACGACCAAACCAAGAGATACACTGCAGGTGAGCCATACGTGAGCGAACGCGAAGCCGATCAGCTCCTAGTTGAACGCGTCCAGCAGGGCGACAAGCGGGCCTTTGAGCTACTGGTGGCAAAGTACCACCGGAAGATCATCCGCCTGATTTCGCGCCTCGTGAGGGATCCCGCCGAGGTCGAGGATGTGGCGCAGGATGCCTTCATCAAGGCGTACCGTGCCTTGCCCCAGTTCCGCGGAGAATCCGCCTTCTACACGTGGCTGTACCGGATCGCCGTGAACACGGCGAAGAACTACCTGGCTACCCAGGGCCGGCGGCCCGAGGCGTCCAGCGACATCGATACGGAAGAGGCTGAAACTTTTGCGGACGGTGAGCAACTAAGGGATATCAATACGCCGGAGTCGATGCTTCACACGCGCCAGGTTGCCGAGACGGTGAACCGCGCCATGGAGGCACTACCGGAAGAATTGCGTACCGCCATCACCCTGCGCGAGATCGAAGGCCTCAGCTATGAGGAAATCGCCGAGGCGATGGGTTGCCCGATCGGGACGGTGCGGTCGCGCATCTTCCGTGCGCGCGAGGCGATTGCCGAGAAATTGCGCCCGCTGCTGGGAACGGCAGAGGGCAAGCGATGGTAGTGAGAAGAATGTCGTGCGGCCAGCGTTGCAGCCTATTCCTGCATCGATAAGCGACAGCAAGTGACGGGATTATCGGTGTTCAATGGAATTGGAATGTCTTGGGGTGGGAAATGGGTCAGGCTCATAAGCAGTCGGTTCATGTAGTCGAAGCGGCGGAGCAGATCTCCGTCCTGATGGATGGCGAGCTGTCGCCGCATGAGGTCGATGCCGTGGTGGCGCTCGCCAAGAGCGAAACCGGCATGGCGAACTGGACGGTGTTCCAGATGATCGGCGATACGCTGCGCTCGGAAGAACTGAGTCATGCGGGTTCGACCGACGATTTCCTTGCCCGCTTCTCCTCGCGTCTGGACGACGAACCTCATGTGCTAGTGCCGGCTGTGGCCCAGGCCGCGGGCATGCGTCAGCGCCTGTTGGTGCGTCCGTCCTGGGTGCGTCGTGTCATGCCCGGCACGGCCATCGCCGCGGCGGTGGCGGCAGTAAGCTGGGTCGTGGTGCCGCAACTGCGCGGACCGGCTGACCTGGGCACGCCTGATGCCGTGGTCGCGCGAGCCGAGCAGCCTGCGGCCGCCAAGCCCGCGAACCTCGTTACCGTCGCGGCGGAAAGCACCCAGATGATCCGCGATCCCCGACTGGACGAATACCTGCGTGCCCATCGCACCTCGGTCGCAACAGAGGCGTTCGTGCCGACCATGCGTACGGTCGCCAACGGCGCCAACTTCTCTCAGGACAATTCGCAGGAATAATGCCGGACATGCACAAAGGATGGTCGCCCGCCAACGTAGCGGGCGCACCGAGAATGAGGGCCCTGCGTAGGTCCTTTTTTCTGGCCTTGTGTCTGAGCGCGGCGGCGGCAACGGCCCAGCCCTCGGACAGTTCGCTGAACCGGCGCGATGCTTCCGCCTGGCTCAGCAAGATTCACCGCGCCGCGCAGCGCGAGAACTATGTTGGCACGCTGATCTACCAGCGCGGCAGCGTGATGCATGCGTCCAAGATCCAGCACTACAGCGATCTCGTGCACAACGAGTATGAACGCCTGGAAACGCTGGACGGCAAGCCGCGCGAAGTGCTGCGGCAGAATGACGTGGTCCACAGCCTGATTCCCGAAGCCAAGCTGGTGGTGGTGGAGAAGCAGGAGGCGAAGGACCGCTTCCCGGCGCTGCTGGCCACCAACAAGAGCGATGTGCTCGATCTCTACGACATGCGCAAGCTGCCCGGCGAACGTGTGGCCGGGGTGGAATGCGAGGTGTTTTCGCTGGAGCCGCACGACACGGCACGCTATGCCGTACGCTTGTGGGCCGAGAAGAATTCGGGCCTGCTGATGCGTGCGCAGACCATCGGCGAAGGCGGCAAGGTGCTGGAGCAGGTTGCCTTTTCGCAGGTCGATATCGGCGTGCCATCCGACAAGCAGCGCATTCTGGGGGCGATCAAGAATTCCAGCTCCTGGAATCACTATGAGGTCAATTATCAGCCGACCAACGTAGCGGACGAAGGCTGGAACATCACTGTGCCATTGAAGGGCTTTCAGAAGATCCGCGAAGTGCGCCGTCCGCTCGGCGAACTGCGCGCGCCTGCCCAGGGTAACGGGCGCGGGCAGGTATTCGAGGTGCTTCAGGTGGTGTACAGCGACGGGCTGACCGGATTGTCAGTGTTCATCGAACCCGTGTCCGAGCAGCGCGTACGCCGTGAAGGGGTCGCGTCGCTTGGCGCCACGCAGGTTGTGGTGCGCCGTATTTCGGATTACTGGATCACTGTGGTGGGCGAGGTGCCCGCCAGCACGGTACGGCAGTTCGCGTCGGCCGTGGAATATCGCCCTCCCAAGGCGTTACACTGAGTGCGTACAAGTGCCGGATGCGGGGCTTCTCTCGCCCTCGCTTCGGCCCGCCTAGTGGGCGGCTCCCGGCTTCTTGTCCCAATCAGTACCTCATCATTTGCTGAATCCCGGGAGTTGTCGATGACGTTCAGATCCCCAGCCCTGGCGCGTGCCGTGGTCATGGCTGCCATGTTGATTCTCGGCCCGGCCGTTGCCGAAGTGGGCCACGCCCAGGCCGCGGCTTCCAACTACAACCTGCCCGACTTCACCGACCTTGTGGAAAAGGCCAGCCCGGCCGTGGTCAATATCCGGACCACCGAACGCGTGCGCTCGCGCGGCGGCCAGGGCAGTGAAGACGATGAGATGGCCGAGTTCTTCCGGCGCTTCTTTGGCGTCCCGATGCCAGGTGCCCCGGCGCCGGGCGCGCCACGGCGCGGCCAGCCGCCGCAGGGTCAGCCGCCGCAGGGCGAGGAGCAGAGCCGCGGTGTCGGTTCAGGCTTCATCATCAGCCAGGACGGCTACGTGATGACCAATGCTCACGTGGTGGCGGATGCGGAAACCATTTACGTCACGCTGCCCGACAAGCGCGAATTCAAGGCCAAGCTGATCGGCGCCGACAAGCGCACGGACGTCGCACTGCTCAAGATCGATGCGACGGGTCTGCCTCGGCTGGTACTGGGAGACTCCGACAAGGTTCGCGCGGGCGAGTGGGTACTTGCGATCGGGTCGCCGTTCGGTCTGGATAACAGCGTGACGGCCGGCATTGTGTCGGCAAAGGGCCGGGATACCGGCGATTACCTGCCGTTCATCCAGACTGACGTGGCGGTCAACCCCGGCAACTCGGGTGGGCCGCTGATCAATCTGCGTGGCGAGGTCATTGGCATCAACTCGCAGATCTACAGCCGCAGCGGCGGCTACATGGGCATTTCGTTCGCCATTCCGATCGACGAGGCGATGCGCGTCACCGAACAGCTGAAGCTCTCGGGTCGCGTCACGCGCGGGCGGATTGCCGTGGCGATCGGCGATGTGACCAAGGAGGTGGCTGATTCGCTTGGCCTCGGCCGTGCGCGCGGCGCGCTGGTCGGCAGCGTCGAGCCGGGCGGTCCGGCGGAGAAAGCCGGCATCGAGCCGGGCGACATCATCCTGAAGTTCAACGGCCGCGAGATCGAAAAGGCGTCCGACCTGCCGCGCATGGTCGGCGATACCAAGCCGGGTACGAAGGTGCCGTTGCAGCTGTGGCGCAAGGGCGCTACGCGCGACGTAACGATCACGGTGACGGAGCTGGAGCCGGAAACCCGCGCGAAGGCCCGCAGCACGCCGTCGTCCAAGGACGAGAGTATCGCCCAGGCGCCCAAGCCCAATGCGCTGGGGCTGATCGTCAACGACATTCCGGATGCCCGCCTGAAGGAATTGAAGGTGAAGTCGGGGGTGGAGGTCGAAGTCGCGGATGGCCCGGCCATGCGTGCCGGTATTCGTCCGGGCGATATCATCCTGCGCCTGGGCGATACCGATGTGACCGGCGCGCGCCAGTTCAACGATCTGGTCAAAGGGCTGGACAAGAATCGTATTGCCGCCGTGTTCGTGCGCCGTGGCGACGCGACCCAGGTCCTGACGCTGCGTCCGGGAGCCACTGCCGCCCGCTGATCGTCCGACATGCTGCAGCTCACGTTGTACGGCAGGACGTATTGCCATCTGTGTGAGGATATGCGGGTCGCGCTGGAGCCGCTCCAGCGCGAATTCCCGTTTATCGTCCACGAAGTGGATGTGGACGCCGATCCGGACCTGGAGTCCCGTTTCGGCGAGCGCGTGCCTGTGCTGGTCGCAATGGGACCGGAAGGGCCCCGCGAACTTTGCCACTACTTCCTGGACGCCCTGGCGGTCCGCACATGGCTTGCGGCACAAGCGTGCGCCGGAACAGCCACATCCGGTCGCGCATAAGGGCCCGGCAATTCGCCCATTCACGGCCCGGAAGTCATTGAAAATCCGGTAAAATTCCAGTTTGGCGCAAAATCCGCGCCCCAAGACCCGCGGCCTTCCCACGGGCGTTTCCTATGAGAGCGCCCGCGGCGGGCCGTTCACGAATCCGCTGCTGCCAGGGCGAAGACACTGGCGCTTGCCCGAAGATTAGATGGACCATATTCGCAATTTCTCGATCATCGCCCATATCGACCATGGGAAATCCACCCTGGCCGACCGGATCATTCAGCTGTGTGGGGGGCTGTCCGATCGCGAAATGGAGGCCCAGGTCCTCGACTCGATGGATATCGAGAAGGAGCGCGGCATCACCATCAAGGCGCAGACGGCCGCGCTGACCTACAAGGCCCGTGACGGCAAGGTCTACAACCTGAACCTGATCGACACGCCGGGGCACGTCGACTTCAGTTACGAAGTGAGCCGATCGCTGTCGGCTTGCGAAGGCGCGTTGCTGGTGGTCGACGCTTCGCAGGGGGTCGAGGCGCAGACCGTGGCCAATTGCTACACCGCGATCGAGCTCGGCGTGGAAGTGGTGCCGGTGCTCAACAAGATCGACCTGCCGCAGGCCGACCCGGCCAATGCCATCCAGGAAATCGAGGACGTCATCGGCATCGACGCGCAGGATGCCACGCCGTGCTCGGCCAAGACCGGCCAGGGCGTGGAAGACGTGATCGAGGCGCTGATCGCCAAGGTACCGCCGCCCAAAGGCGATGCCGACGCGCCATTGCAGGCGCTGATCATCGATTCGTGGTTCGACAACTACGTCGGCGTGGTCATGCTCGTGCGCGTGGTCAATGGCACGGTGCGTCCGAAGGACAAGGCGCTGCTGATGGCCACCGGCGCCCAGCATCTCGTGGAGCAGGTCGGCGTGTTCTCGCCGAAGTCCGTGCAGCGCGACGCGCTGACCGCGGGCCAGGTGGGCTTCGTCATCGCCGGCATCAAGGAACTGAAGGCCGCCAAGGTCGGCGACACCATTACCACGGTCGCGCGCAAGGCCGAGGCGCCGCTGCCGGGTTTCAAGGAAGTCAAGCCACAGGTGTTCGCCGGCCTGTATCCGGTCGAGGCCAACCAGTATGAGGCGCTACGCGAATCGCTGGAAAAGCTGCGCCTGAACGATGCCTCGCTGATGTTCGAGCCGGAAGTGTCGCAGGCGCTGGGCTTCGGCTTCCGCTGCGGCTTCCTCGGCCTGCTGCACATGGAAATCGTGCAGGAGCGCCTGGAGCGCGAGTTCGACATGGACCTGATCACCACGGCGCCGACCGTGGTGTACCAGGTGCAGATGCGCGACGGCACCACGGTGACGGTGGAGAACCCGGCCAAGATGCCCGACCCGAGCCGGATCGAGGCCATCCTGGAGCCGATCGTCACGGTCAACCTGTATATGCCGCAAGAATATGTCGGCTCGGTGATTACGCTGTGCACGCAGAAGCGCGGTACGCAGATCAACATGAGCTACCACGGCAAGCAGGTGCAGTTGACCTATGAGATCCCGATGGCGGAAATCGTGATGGATTTCTTCGACCGCCTGAAGTCGGTATCGCGCGGTTATGCCTCGATGGACTACGAGTTCAAGGAATATCGCCCGTCCGACGTGGTCAAGGTCGATATCCTGATCAACAGCGACAAGGTCGATGCGCTGTCAGTCATCGTGCACCGTTCCAACTCGCAATACCGCGGCCGCGAAGTGGCGGCGAAAATGCGCGAGATCATTCCGCGCCAGATGTACGACGTGGCAATCCAGGCCGCGATCGGCTCCAACATCATTGCGCGCGAGAACGTCAAGGCGCTGCGCAAGAACGTGCTGGCCAAGTGCTACGGCGGCGATATTTCGCGCAAGAAGAAGCTGCTCGAAAAGCAGAAGGCCGGCAAGAAGCGCATGAAGCAGGTCGGCACCGTCGAGATTCCACAGGAGGCGTTCCTTGCCATCCTGCAGGTCGACGACAAGTAAGCGGCTGCACAGGCAGGAACGGGACCGCGGCGCAAATGGCGCAGTGGCAGAAGAAGAAGCTGTAGCAGGACATCCAAGAACCAGAAGCCGTCATGAATTTTGCACTGATCCTTTTTGTGCTGGTGGTGATCACGGGTATCGCGTGGATCGCGGACAAGCTTGTGTTTGAGCGGCAGCGGCGCGCTTCGGCGCGCCTGGCGCTGGCCGAATTCGATTCGCGCCAGTCGGACCTGCAGGGCCGTTTCGGATCCGGCGAGATCGATTCCACGCGCAAGCGCCTGGCGGAGGAAAAGCTGCGCCAGCCATGGTGGCTCGAATACTCTGCCAGCTTCTTCCCGGTCATCCTGGCAGTGTTCGTGCTGCGCTCCTTCGTGGTGGAGCCGTTCAAGATTCCGTCCGGTTCGATGATTCCCACTTTGCTGATCGGCGATTTCATCCTGGTCAACAAGTACGACTACGGTATTCGCCTGCCGGTGGTGAACAAGAAAGTCGTTGACGTTGGCGAGCCGCAGCGCGGCGACGTTATGGTGTTCCGTTACCCGAAAGATCCGTCGCTCGACTACATCAAGCGTGTCATCGGTGTGCCCGGCGACGTGGTCCAGTATTCGAACAAGCACCTGACCATCAATGGCAAGCCGGCCGACTACACGCCGCTGCCCGATTATCTCGACGAGGAGCGCCTGGCCTATTCCAAGCATTTCACCGAGAAGCTGCCGGGTGGCGTGGAGCATGGCATCCTGAACGACGTGGACCGGCCGGCGTTTGTTGCCGGCGCTGATCCTGATTTCCCGTTCCGGGAAAACTGCACTTACAATCAGCAGGGCGTGACCTGCAAGGTGCCCGCAGGTCACTATTTCGTGATGGGTGACAATCGCGATAACAGCCTGGATTCCCGCTATTGGGGATTTGTGCCGGACCAGAATATTGTCGGCAAGGCCTTCGTGATCTGGATGAACCTCGGTAATTTCGGGCGCGTCGGGGCATTCAAATAAAACACCCGCGCGGCGCAAGAACGCTCAACTAGAAGAGGGAAGCGCAAATGGGTCAGATGGGGCAATTGGGTCGGGTCAGGAATGATGGCCGGGGACGGGTTAGCCCGGGCCGACGGCGGGCGCAGGGGTTTTCCCTCTGGACGCTGCTGGTGGTGATTTTTTTCGTGATCGGCATTGCGCTGCCCGCACTGAGGGCAATACCGAGCCTGACGGAGTATTTTTCCGTCAAGCGCGCTGCCAGCTACGCCAAGCAGAAGGCCACCAACAAGCGTGAGGTGGTGGAGTATTTTGATAAGCAGGCAAGCATCGACCGGATTGCCGCGGTGCGAGGTGAAGACCTCCAGATCCGCGAAGACGAGAACGGAACGATCCAGTCGGTCGATTTTGCCTACCGGACCGAGGTCCCCGTCTACGGTCCATTGAGCCTACTGATTAGCTATTCGGGAACGCAGCATTGATATGAACCTCGACGCCTTGCAGCAACGTCTCGGCTACCGCTTCAGCAAGCCTGAGTTGCTGCAGCAGGCGCTGACGCACCGCAGCCACAGCGCCCAGCACAACGAACGCCTGGAATTCCTTGGGGATTCGGTGTTGAACTGCGCTGTGGCAGACATGCTGTTCGGCATGTTTGGCAAGCTGGATGAAGGCGACTTGTCCCGCGTGCGCGCCAATCTGGTCAAGCAGCAGGCGTTGTACGAGATCGCCCAGATGCTGCAACTCTCCGAGGCGCTGCGCCTGGGCGAAGGCGAGTTGAAGAGCGGCGGTTTCCGTCGTCCCTCGATCCTTGCCGATGCGCTGGAAGCCATCGTCGGCGCCGTGTTCCTGGACTCGGGCTTCGAGGCCGCGCGCTCGCTGATCCGCAAGCTGTATATCCCCATCCTGGAGCAGGTGGATCCACGCACGCTTGGCAAGGACGCCAAGACGCTGCTCCAGGAATACCTGCAAGGCCACAAGATTGCCTTGCCTCAATATAACGTAATCGCCACTCACGGCGCCGCGCACAGCCAGCAGTTTGAAGTCGAGTGCATGGTGCCTAAACTGGAAGTCCGGGTGTTCGGCACCGGTGCCTCGCGCCGTGCGGCGGAGCAGGCGGCGGCCAAGCTGGCGCTCGATGAAGTCCAGAAGCTGGTGCCGCAGCTGCTAAAGCGCAGCCGCGCCGAGCGTACCGGCAAGACGCGCAAGCAGCCGGTGCCGCAGGACCCACAGTTGTCTCTCAGGTTGAAGGAATGACCGAATCCAATCATCCGCAGCAGCCTGCCGCGGATACCCCAGCCGAGGCGTTTCGCTGCGGCACCGTGGCCATCGTCGGCCGTCCCAATGTCGGCAAGTCCACGCTGATGAACGCGCTGGTCGGCCAGAAGATCAGTATCACGTCGCGCAAGGCACAGACCACGCGCCATCGCATCGTCGGCATCCAGACCACCGAGGATGCGCAGTATGTGTTCGTCGACACGCCCGGCTTCCAGACTCGCCACGCCAGTGCGCTGAACCGCTCGCTCAACCGCGCGGTGACGTCCACGCTGTCGTCGGTGGACCTGGTGCTGTTCGTGGTCGAGGCCGGCTACTATGGCACGGATGATGAAAAGGTGCTGGCGCTGCTGCCGAAGAACACGCCAGTGCTGCTGGTGACGAACAAGCTCGACCGTGTGACCGGCGACGACCGTGCCGCGGTGATGATGCCCTTCCTGGAAAAGATGGGGCAGCTCTTTCCGTTCCGCGAGGTGGTGCCGATGTCGGCCAAGACGCGCGACCATATCGCGCGCCTGTTCGAGATCATCCGCCCCTACCTGCCGGAAGGCGAGCCGATGTACGACACGGATGCGATGACCGATCGCAGCGAGCGTTTCCTGGCCTCGGAGATCATCCGCGAGAAGGTGTTCCGCTGGACCGGTGACGAACTGCCGTACACGAGTACCGTCATCATCGACAAGTTCGAGACGGAAGGGCGCCTGCGCCGTGTGTTCGCCACCATCCTGGTCGAGCGCGACGCGCACAAGGCCATGATCATCGGCAACAAGGGCAGCAAGCTCAAGCAGATTTCCACCGAGGCGCGCCTCGACATGGAAAAGCTCTTCGACGGCAAGGTCTACCTGGAAATGTGGATCAAGGTGAAGAGCGGCTGGGCCGACAACGAAGCCGGACTGCGCGCCTACGGCTACGAGTGAGCAAGATGCCTGAGTTCGCGCGCGGGCCCGCCAAGGCCCGCCGCGCCGATCCGGTCGTGGACGAAGCCGCCGAGTTGCTCGACAACCGCGCGCTGCCCGGTATGGCCGATGCCGCCGGTCGTGCGATGATGGATCGGGCCATGCGGATCGTTCCGGCGCGCAGCGAATCCCGCGTGTCGGAGCAACCGGGCTTCGTGCTGCACGCGTGGCCGTATCGCGAGACCAGCCTGATTCTCGATGTATTCACCCGCGACCACGGCCGGCTGTCGATGGTTGCCAAGGGTGCCAAGCGGCCGCATTCCTCCCTGCGCCCGGTGCTGCAGCACTTTCATCCGATCTCCCTGTCCTGGAGCGGGCGTGGCGAGGTCAAGACGCTGACGCGCGCCGAATGGGTCGGCGGCATGCCGCCGCTGTCCGGCGACGCGCTGCTGTCGGCGTTCTACCTCAATGAACTGCTGATGCGGTTCTGCCCGCGCGAAGACGGCCATCCGGCGCTGTTCCGCCACTACATGGCCACGCTCACGCGCCTGGCGCATGGGGAGCCCGCGGGCCTGGTGCTGCGCAGTTTCGAGCGCGTGCTGCTGCAGGAAACGGGTTTCGCCGTGGCCTTCGACCAGTGCCTGAGCACCGGCGAGAGCGTGCAGCCTGGCCTGGACTATGTCTACCAGCCCGAGCGCGGCGTGCGCAGGGCCCAGCCGAGCGACCCGTCGTCGTGGCCCGTGGTCTCGGGCCAGACCTTGCTGGACATGTCGCAGGACGATTACGGGCGCGCGCAGACCGCGCTGCAAAGCCGCGCGCTGATGCGCTTCCTTCTGCATTATTATCTGCAGGGTGCGCCGCTCAAGACGCGGCAGATCCTGATCGACCTGCACTACCTCTGACCTGCCGGGCTACCGGCCCATTGCTGATTCCGCAAGCATGATCTTCCACGCAAATCCGGGCGTCATCGACCTTGGCGTCAACATCGACCACGTTGCCACGCTGCGCAATGCGCGCGGCACGGTGTATCCCGACCCGATCCAGGCTGCGCTGCAGGCCGAGGAGGCCGGCGCGGACCTGATCACGCTGCATCTGCGCGAAGACCGCCGCCATATCCGCGACGCCGATGTGCGCGCGCTGCGTCCGCAACTGACCACGCGCATGAATCTCGAATGCGCGATTACGCAGGAGATGCTCGACATTGCCTGCGAGATCCGTCCGCAGGACGTATGCCTCGTGCCCGAACGGCGCGAGGAGGTGACCACCGAAGGCGGCCTGGACGTGGCGGGGCGCTTCGAGCAGGTCAGTGCGGCATGCAGGCAACTGGCCGCGGCGGGTATCCGCGTGTCGCTTTTCATCGACGCCGATGCCGACCAGATCGCCGCGGCCGCAGCCTGCGGCGCACCGGTGATCGAACTGCACACCGGACGCTATGCCGATGCGCATACGCCCGACGAGCAGGCCGTCGAGTTCCGCCGCATTGCCGATGGCGTCGATGCCGGCATCCGTCATGGCCTGGTGGTGAATGCGGGCCACGGCCTGCACTACACGAACGTGCAGCCCATCGCCGCGCTACCGGGCATCAAGGAACTGAACATCGGCCACGCGATCGTTGCCCACGCCGTGTTCGCGGGCTGGCAGAACGCCGTGCGCGAGATGAAGGCCATCATGGTGGCCGCGCGCCTGGGTACCCGCTATCCCGCTGCAGGCAGCCCGGCGTGATCTACGGCGTCGGCACCGACATCATCGAGATCGCGCGCGTCCAGGGCGTGATGGAGCGCACGCGCGGCCGTTTCGCCGAGAAGGTGCTGGGGCCGGACGAGCTGGTCAAGTACCATGCGCGCAAGGCGCGCTCCGAGCGGCGCGGCCTGGCTTTCCTGGCAACGCGCTTTGCCGCCAAGGAAGCCTTCTCCAAGGCGATTGGACTCGGCATGCGCTGGCCGATGACCTGGCGCGCGATGGAACTGATGAACCTGCCATCGGGCGAGCCGACACCGATATGTCACGGCGAACTCGCCCAATGGGTCCGGGAACGCGGCCTGACGATACGTGTCAGTGTCAGTGATGAGCATGACTACGCGGTTGCCTTCGCAATCGCCGAGCGGGGCGGCCATGCGGCCACCCCGGAAAATCCAGCCTAGCCTCGAACCATATCCATGACCAAGAAGCTCTCCGGCAAACGGCCGGGACCGGTGGTGCTCGACGTCGTCGGCAAGCAGCTCGATGCCGAAGACGCGCGCCGCATTGCACACCCGCTGACCGGCGGCGTGATCCTGTTTGCGCGCAATTTCGAATCGCGTGCGCAACTGCTGGCGCTGACCCGCGCCATTCGCGCCATTCGCGACGACGTGCTGATCTGCATCGACCATGAAGGCGGGCGTGTGCAACGCTGCAAGACCGATGGTTTTACGCACCTGCCTGCCATGAGCAAGCTGGGCGCGCTCTGGGATCGCGACGTGCTCGCTGCCACCAAGGCCGCGGTGAGCTGCGGCTACGTGCTGGCCGCCGAGCTGCGCGCCTGCGATATCGACCTGAGCTTCACGCCGGTGCTGGACCTCGACTACGGCCGCAGCGCCGTGATCGGCGACCGTGCTTTCCACGCCGACCCGCGCGTGGTCACCATGCTGGCGGGCCACCTGAACCATGGGCTGTTGCTGGCGGGCATGAGCAACTGCGGCAAGCATTTCCCAGGCCATGGTTACGTCGAGGCCGACTCGCATGTCGCGATTCCCGTGGACGAGCGGCACCTGGAAGAGATCCTTGCACAGGACGCGCGCCCGTACGACTGGATGGGCCTGTCGCTGGCGTCGGTCATGCCCGCGCACGTGATCTACCCGAAGGTCGACCCCAATCCGGCGGGCTTCTCGCCGTTCTGGCTGCAGGACATCCTGCGCGCGCAGCTGGGCTTCGAGGGTGTCATCTTCAGTGACGACCTGAGCATGGAAGGGGCCAGCGTGGCCGGCAATGTCACGCAAGCCGCGCGTGCCGCGCTCGCCGCCGGTTGTGACATGGTGCTGATCTGCAACCACCCCGAGCGTGCCGATCAGTTGCTGGCCGAACTGGATGCCGGCATCGACAAGACTTCGCAGCGCCGCATCCGCAAGCTTTTCGCGCGCCGCAAGCCGCTCGACTGGAACAAGCTGCAGCAGGAGGGGGAGTATCGTGCCGCGCTGCGCCTGCTGAAGGAGCACGACCTGATCGCCTGAACGGGCGGCCGCGTTTGCGGCGGACAGCAAAAAAGGCAGCCGGGGCTGCCTTTTTCCGTTACCGGCCCCGCTGGTGCGGCGGGGGCGAGCCGTGCGCTTAGTTGGCGCGGCTGCGGTATTCGCCGGTGCGGGTGTCGATTTCGATCTTGTCGCCGATGTTGCAGAACAGCGGCACTTGCAGTTCGAAACCGGTGTTGATCTTGGCGCCCTTCAGTACCTTGCCCGACGAAGTATCGCCCTTGACGGCCGGCTCGGTGTAGACGATTTCGCGCACCAGCGTGGTGGGCATTTCGACCGAGATCGCCTTGTCGTTGTAGAAGACCACTTCCACGGCCATGCCGTCTTCGAGGTAGTTCAGCGAGTCGCCCATGCTGTCCTGCTCGACTTCGTACTGGTTGTAGTCAGCGTCCATGAACACGTACATCGGGTCGGCGAAGTACGAGTAGGTGCATTCG
This sequence comes from Cupriavidus sp. 22TCCZM01-5, assembly GCF_057798915.1. Lineage (NCBI taxonomy): Bacteria > Pseudomonadati > Pseudomonadota > Betaproteobacteria > Burkholderiales > Burkholderiaceae > Cupriavidus > Cupriavidus sp. 22TCCZM01-5. The sequence goes on along the minus strand of NZ_JBYOJR010000029.1, from coordinate 4,662 downwards.
CGGCGCTCGAGCACCACGACTTCGAACTTGTCATCAGCCTTGAACACCGATTCGCCCGGGGCTTCGGTGAGCAGGTTCTTGTACTTCATCTTGACCACGGCGGCGTTGCGGCCCGACTTGTTGTACTCGGCCTTCTGCACAACCATCGGGGCGCCGTTCATCATGAACACGTTGCCGACGCGGAGTTCCTGTGCGATTTTCATCTGAACTGTTTTCCTGAAAAAGAAAGTCTCGGAAATTGGTATGGCGAGGTGTGGCGGAGGCGCGGCCTGCAGGAAGCCCTGTCGCCTTGCCGTTTTGGCGCCTGTTGGGCCCGTGCCCACGCGCGCCTGACCCCGTGCTCAGTGTTCGCTCAGGTTCCCGCGCTGCGGCGCGCGTTGCAGCGCTGCCGGCTGGGAGCCTTGGTTACCCGGCCCGGTCGCCATCAAATCAACCCGCTATTTTACCCGATTTTCACAGAACGCCACGAGATTTGCCGCCAGGTCACCCAAGCCGAGCAGGCGCGTCTGCCATTGCCTGGCGGCTTGTGTCAGCACGGGCAGTTTGCTGCGCAAGGCGGCCCAGTCGGGTGCATTGCCATACGCATTCCAGGCGTGCCAGAAATCCGCCAGGGCCTGGGCTGCGGCGGTGTCCACGCCACTGCGGCTGAACAGCCCGAGCCACGCGTCCAGCTTGTCGCGGTGCGCGTTCTCATCCTGCGGGTAGATATGCCACACGAGCGGCCGCGCCGCCCACTGCGCACGGACGAACGAGTCTTCGCCGCGCACGAAATTCAGGTCGCAGGCCCACAGCATTTCATCGTAGTGCTCCTGCCGCACGAAGGGCACGATATTGACCTGCAGGTTGCCCCGCACCAGCGCCTTGCCGGGCGCGGCGGTTTCGCCCGACCATGCCGCCAGCTGCTCCGCCGCCATGCCGTGCGGAATCAGGCACTGGACCGGTTCCGCGCCATCGCGCCATTGCTCGAGCAGCGCGGGCAGCGCGGGGTTCTGGTAGGAAAACAGGCTGACCTTGAGCGCACTGGCATCGGGCGTCACTTGCAGCCGGTGCCACAGGGCGGCTTGCGCGGCTGGTCCGGCCAGGAACGTATCGCGCTGGTCGCCCAGCATCGACTCGCGCAGCAGGCCGCCAGTCCCATGCTCGAAGCCAGGAAAGAAGAAGTGCTTGATCAACGGCAGCCGCGGATGCGGCGAAGGCATGCCGTGGTGCTCGCGCACCCAGGGCTCGGCGCTCAGGTATTCCAGGTTGATCCATGCCGGTGCGTGCTCGCGCGCCACCATGCGTGCAAGGAACGCATCCGGCAAGTGGCAGGCAAACGCCTCGATGACGGCGTCGTTGACGGCAAGGTCGGCAAAGCGGGCTCGGTCATCGGCATCGCCACCGGGGCGCCACGTGAGGATTTCCACGCCGGACAGGTGCTGCTGGCGGGCCGTCGTGTCCAGCGCGGGCGCAAGCCGGGAAAAGCTATGCAGGTCATCGACCCACAGGCGCACCAGGTGGCCGTGTTCCTGTGCAAGCTGGCGCGCCAGCCGCCAGCAGACGCCGATATCGCCGAAATTGTCGATGACGGTGCAGAAGATGTCCCAGGAACGGATTGGCATGGCAGAGGTGGCAGGAAAGGCAGCGAGCGGGCAAAGCGGGGTGCGGCAGTGAATTGCTCTAAACTTCGGATTTTAGAGCCGTTGCCGCGAATCGCGAGCCGGCCACATCGATTTGGTCATCGTCCCTCATGTCCGACCAGCTTCCAGACGCTTCGGCCCAACCGCCTGAAGCGGCACCGGCAGAACCCTTCGACCCCAAGCCCGTCATTGCCCGCCTGCCGGGCCTGCCCGGCGTGTACCGCTATTTCGACAGCGCCGGCAACGTGCTGTATGTCGGCAAGGCGCGCGACCTCAAGAAGCGGGTATCGAGCTACTTCAACAAGACGCAGCTGTCGCCGCGCATCGCCATGATGGTGGCCAGGATCGCGCGGATCGAAACCACCGTGGTCCGCACGGAGGCCGAGGCGCTGCTGCTCGAAAACAACCTGATCAAGGCGCTGGCGCCGCGGTACAACATTCTGTTCCGCGACGACAAGTCCTATCCATTTCTCAAGCTGACCGGCCACCGCTTCCCGCGCATGGCCTATTACCGCGGCGCCACGGACCGCAAGCACCAGTACTTCGGGCCGTTCCCAAGCGCCTACGCGGTACGCGAGAGCATGCAGATCCTGCAGAAGGTGTTCCAGCTGCGCACCTGCGAAGACACGGTGTTCAACAACCGGACGCGACCCTGCCTCTTGCACCAGATCCACCGTTGCACGGGCCCGTGTGTCGGTGCGATCAGTGAGGCGGACTACGCGCGCGACGTCGGCAACGCGGCGCGTTTCCTGCAGGGCCGCGAGACCGAGGTGCTGGAGGGGCTGCAATCGAAGATGGAAGAGCATTCCATGCGGCTGGAGTTCGAGCAGGCGGCAGCGGTGCGCGACCAGATCGCCGCGCTGTCGACCGTGCTCAAACGGCAGGCGGTGGAGGAGGTTGGCCAGGCGCGCGACATCGACATCCTGGCGGTAGCCGTGGAAGGCGGGCGCGCGTGCGTCAACCTGGCCATGGTGCGTGGCGGCCGCCATCTGGGCGACAAGGCTTACTTCCCCGCGCATGCCGACGAAGCGGCAATGATCGTCGAGGACAGCGACGACAGTGCCGGGAGCACGGAAGGCGATCCGGCGTCGGCCGGGCCGCCGGGCGTGGAACGCATCGCGGCGCGCGTGCTGTCGGCCTTCATGGCGCAGCACTACCTGGATCAGGCGGCGCCGCCCATCATCGTCGTCAGCCACGTGCCCGACGATGCGGCGTTGCTTGACGCGCTCGCGCTCCATGCGGGGCGCAAGATTGCGCTTGTGCGGCAACCGCAGGGCCAGCGCAAGGCATGGCTGGAAATGGCGCAGCAGGGCGCGGCACTGGCACTCGCACGGCGGCTTGCGGAGCAGGGCAGCCAGGAGGCGCGCACCCGCGCGCTGGCGGAGACGATCGGCATCGACCTGGAAGACCTGGCGCTGCTGCGCGTGGAGTGTTTCGACATCAGCCATACCGCGGGCGAGGCGACGCAGGCGTCCTGCGTCGTGTTTCACCATCACGATATGCAGAACGGCGAGTACCGTCGCTACAACATCCAGGACATCACGCCGGGCGACGACTACGCGGCCATGCGCCAGGTGCTGACCCGCCGATACCAGAAGCTGGTCGAGCAGATGCAGGAGGAGGGCGGGCTTGACACTGCCGGCGAGGCGTCGTCGACGGTGCCGCACGTGGTGCTCATCGACGGCGGCAAGGGGCAGGTGGAAGTGGCGCGCCAGGTGTTCGAGGAGTTGGGTCTCGATATCGGACTGCTGGTCGGCGTGGCCAAGGGAGAGGGCCGCAAAGTCGGGCTCGAGACCCTGGTGTTCGCCGACGGCAGGCCGTCGCTTGAACTCGGTCAGGGCAGCGCGGCGCTGATGCTGGTCGCGCAAATCCGGGACGAGGCGCACCGCTTTGCCATCACAGGCATGCGCGCGCGCCGGGCCAAGGCCCGCACGACCTCGCGCCTGGAAGAGATCGAGGGCGTGGGCGCGCGCCGGCGGCAGAAGCTGCTGACCCGCTTCGGCGGCCTGCGCGGCGTGATGGCGGCCAGCATTGACGAACTGGCCAGCGTCGACGGCATTTCCCGTGTCCTCGCCGAAGAGATCTATCGCCAGCTTCATTGATGCTTCATTGATGCCTTAGACCCGGCGATTTAACCCGCCGGGCGTGCATTGGCGCCGAAATCGGCGACAATCGCGGAATTCGCCATTGCCCAGTCGGTCTTCCAGCCCCATGCCCTTCAATATCCCGATCCTGCTGACCTGGTTGCGCGTCGCCATGATTCCCCTCGTGGTGGGCGTGTACTACCTGCCGGAAGCATGGCTGCCGATGCACACGAAGAATGTCACCGCGGCGTCCTTCTTCATCATCGCCGCAGTCACGGATTGGCTGGACGGCTTCCTGGCGCGGCGCTGGAACCAGACTTCGGCGTTCGGCGCGTTCCTGGACCCCGTGGCGGACAAGCTGATGGTCACGGCCGCGTTGCTGTCCCTGCTGGCGCTGGGCCGCGTGGCGGACCTGGTTGCGCTGGTCATCATCGGCCGCGAGATAACGATCTCGGCCTTGCGGGAGTGGATGGCGCAGATCGGCGCTTCCAAAAGCGTGGCAGTGAACTTCCTCGGCAAGCTGAAGACCACGGTGCAGATGATTGCGATCCCGATGCTGCTCTACGGCGATCGCCTGTTCGGCATCGACGCGCAGGTAATGGGCACATGGATGATCTACGTGGCCGCGGTGCTGACGCTGTGGTCGATGTTCTATTACATGAAGCTTGCATGGCCGCAGATCCGCGAGCGTGCCGGTGTCCTCAATGAGGCGCGCGCGCAAAAATGATGCTGCGCGCAAAAAGGGGTTGACGAACGGAACCGTTCTTTGCAATAATCTCGTTCTCGCTGCTGACGACGCAAACGAAAGCAGCCAGATAAGCCGGTTTAGCGCAAGAAGCTGTTATTTGCAGTCAATTGCGTAGCTCATAGGGCTGATCGGCAGGAAGTATCTCCATGCGGGAGTAGCTCAGTTGGTAGAGCGCAACCTTGCCAAGGTTGAGGTCGCGAGTTCGAGACTC
>NZ_JBYOJR010000028.1:0-94183 GCF_057798915.1 Cupriavidus sp. 22TCCZM01-5 | reverse complement strand
GCGGATTACCCGTGTGAAAGTAGGTCATCGCCAGGCTCTTACAATGCAAAACCCCTCGACAGCATGTGCTGCGAGGGGTTTTTGCTTTTGGGGCGGCGACTCGGTGAAACCCGCCAGCCCACTTTCGCGGCCGTCTGACAGGTCGTAAGATTCACGGATCTCTTTCCGATTCAGTATTCATGTCCGATGAGCACCCGTGGTACCTCTATCTGCTCGAATGCACTGGCGGCTCGATTTACACCGGCATAACCACGGACGTGGCGCGCCGCTTCGCACAGCATCTGGCGGGAAAAGGCGCGAAATATACGCGATCGCGCAAGCCGCTGCGGGTGCTGGGACAGATTTCCTTCTCGTCGAAATCGGAGGCGCTGAAGGCGGAACTGGCGACGAAACGTATGAGTTCCGCGCAAAAGATCGCATTTTGCGCGACGCTGGGCCAACCAGAGTCCTGAAAGAATAAAGGCGTACGCCGCAAGGGCGCACGCCTTTTTGGCTTGTCAGCTTCCGCTGATCAAACCACTGTCAACGTCACTTCGATATTTCCACGCGTGGCATTCGAGTACGGGCAAACCTGGTGTGCCTGCTCGACCAGCTTTTCCACGGCTTCGCGCTCGAAGCCCGGCACCGAGATCTTCAGTTCGGCCTGGATGCCGAAGCCCTGAGGAATAGGGCCGATACCGACCGAGCCTTCGATGGATGTATCCGCCGGCAGCACGATCTTCTGCTGGGCGGCAACATGGCGCATTGCCCCGATGAAGCAGGCCGAGTATCCGGCCGCAAACAGCTGCTCCGGATTCAGGCCGTCGCCCTTTCCGCCCATTTCCTTCGGCAGCGCCAGCTTGGTGTCGAGTTGGCCATCGGACGTGACGGCACGGCCATCGCGCCCACCGGTAGCGGTGGCATGGGCGGTATAGAGGACTTTTTCGAGTTTCATGAGAGCTCCAGGGTAGTGTTGCCCGTCAGGGCAGATGAGCATTCGCCTCGCGCGGCTGCTCAGGAATCGGTCCGCGCCTGTTCCAGCGACGACCGCAACGCATGCAGGCGCTGGGTCAGTGACTGGATCTCATCGATCCGGCACTGCGTGGCGCACAGCAATTTTTCCGGAATGCCGACCGCCGCCTGCCGCAAGTTGCGGCCGGCCCCGGTCAAGGCCACAAGCACGCGGCGCTCGTCCGCGACATCACGCCTGCGACTCACCAGTCCCGCGCTTTCCAGCCGCTTGAGCAGGGGCGTCAGCGTGCCGGAATCCAGCGCGAGGCGCGTACCAAGCTCGGATACCGTGAGCGTTTCATGCTCCCACAGCACTAGCATCACCAGATATTGCGGATAAGTGAGTCCAAGCTCATCCAGCATTGGCTTGTACACCTTGGTCATCGCCAGCGATGTCGAGTACAGCGCGAAGCACAGCTGACGGTCCAGCAGCAGCCAGTCTTCTTTCGGGTCAGTGAGCGTGTCTTCCATGAAGATATATTAGACGCAATTTGATTGTGTGCAATATAAATTTTGAAACAGATAAAAAGTGATGAATGAGGCGGTCTGAGCTTTAAGGATGTCTTAAGTCTCGCTGGTTAGCATCAACCTGTCGCGCCACATCGCTACCTGCAGCGGCGCATGAGTATTTCTGGGAAAGGAGATTCCATGATTCGCCAGACCATCGCACGTACCGCCATTGGTTTTGCCGCGCTTGCCGCAATCGGTGGTGGCTATGCCTACTTGCAGAAGGAAGTCATCACGCCGGGGTACGCCGCGTCCACGCCTGCCGCCGCGGCCGCGCCGGCGCAGTCCGTCGCCGTAGCCACGCCGATGGACTTCTCCGGCATTGTCGATCAGTACGGGCCGGCCGTGGTCAACATCAGCGTTACCGCACGTGCGCAACGCACCGCGATGCAGACGCCACCGGGAATGGATCCCGATGATCCCCTGTTCCAGTTCTTCAAGCGGTTCGGGCCGCAGTTCCAGGGTCCGCAAGGCGGGCAGCAACTGGTAAAGGGCCTGGGCTCGGGCTTTATCGTTAGTCCTGACGGGCTGATCCTGACCAATGCCCACGTGGTGGACGGCGCGCAGGAGGTCACCGTGAAGCTGACCGACCGTCGCGAGTTCAAGGCCAAGGTGCTTGGCACTGATCAGCAGACCGACGTGGCGGTCATCCGTATCGATGCCAAGGACCTGCCCGTAGTCCGGCTGGGCGATCCGTCGCGTGTGAAGGTCGGCGAGCCCGTGCTGGCCATCGGCTCGCCCTACGGATTCGAGAACACCGTGACGGCGGGCATTGTCAGCGCCAAATCGCGCTCGCTGCCTGACGACACCTACGTCCCGTTCATCCAGACCGACGTTGCCGTGAACCCGGGCAATTCCGGCGGCCCGCTGTTCAACCAGCGTGGCGAGGTGATCGGTATCAACTCGCAGATCTATAGCCAGACCGGCGGCTACCAGGGTCTTTCGTTCGCCATTCCGATCAACGTGGCGACAAAGGTCGAGCAGCAACTGGTCGCGCATGGCAAGGTCACGCGCGGCCGCCTCGGCATCTCGGTGCAGGAAGTCAACCAGGCGCTGGCGCAATCGTTCGGCCTGCCCAAGCCATCGGGCGCGTTGGTCAATTCGGTCGAGCCCGACAGCCCTGCAGCGAAAGCCGGCCTCAAGCCTGGCGATGTCATCGTGCAGCTCGACAATGAGGTCATCGACCACTCGGGCGATCTGCCGGAGCATGTTGCCGATATCAAGCCGGGCACCGACACGGCGGTGAAGGTCATCCGCAAGGGCCAGCCCATGACGCTGTCGGTGAAGGTAGGCGCCGCCAAGGACGAGGTGGTCGCGCAGAAGGGTGGCGAGAACCAGGCCGGCGGACGGCTCGGACTCGCCGTGCGGCCGCTGACGCCTGCGGAGAAGCGCCAGAGTGGAATTGAGGGCGGGCTCGTCGTGGAAGACGTAGCCGGTCCGGCCGCGCGCGTAGGCATCCAGCCGGGCGACGTGATTCTGTCGCTCAACGGCACGCCGATCGCTTCGGCGGATCAGCTGCGTGCCTTGGTGGCCAAGTCCGGCAAGCAGGTAGCACTGCTGGTACAGCGCGACGAGGCGCGCATCTTCATTCCGCTCGACCTCGGCTGACGCCTCGCAAGCGTTTACCGGCAAGGCTTCCGGGTCTTTGGGTCGCCGTATACCGGGGGTATACGGCGACGTTTACCGACGGTATACGCACCGTATACGAACTGCGTATACGACCCGCGAACCCTTGCCGGAAGCCGGTTTCCGCGCAAGGAAGGGCTTACAGAAAGCGCGACAGCAGGTATGATCTCGACTGCGATGCACGAAGCATGCGGCGGCACGGCCCGCCGACCCTGGTTCCTGCTCAATCGACAGAACAAGGAAGTCTATGCAGTTGGATTTCACCCGAGCCATTACACCGGGTCCCGAGAGAGCGCGGCGCGTTGCGCCCACCGCTCAATCTGCGCCGAGCCCCCGGCGGCGCAAGAAGGAAGCGCCCCCGCATTGGGAGCGCGGCTACCGTTCGCATTTCTACCGCAATGAGCGCGGCGAGAAGCTGGGCGAGGTTCGCCTGTCCGACCGCGGCGACGTGCCAGTGGTCTATCACTGGGCGGCCGGCAACTACTCGGGCGCTGAAGGATCGCTGGTCCATGCGCGCGCGCGCGTGGAAGAGACCATCGGCTTCGGCATGCGCCAGCTTTCGTTGTTCTGATTTCTGATTTTCCTCCGGTGGCCACGTCGATGGCGCCGTCCCACGTAGCGCGTCAGTCCAGGCGGCGCTGCAGCAGCATGTACACCGCAGCGGTCAGCGCCAGCACCGCAATCAGGCGGTAGAGATCCTCGCAAGCAATCAGACGCGACTGCTGTTCCAGCAGACCGCCGAGCAGAGCCAGCGCGCCATGGTGTGCCTGCGCTTCATCCAGGCCACGAGCGGCCAGAGCGACCTGTGCCGACTGCATCCATAACTGCGTTTCCGCCGTCTGTTGCCCGAGCGCATGCACCAGGCTGTCATGCACGGCGAACTGCCGGTTCTGCAGCAACACGGCACCGATGGCCGACGCAAACGAGCTGGCGATCTGCCGCATCAGGTTCTTGCTTCGGTATCCGTGCGCGAATTCTTCTCCGCTCAGTGAGCGGAATGTCAGCCCGGCGATGGGGATGATGACCATCACGCCGAACAGGCCCTTGCCGACGAGGCCCCAGGCCAGCGCGGGCGGCCCCGCGTCCGGCGGCATGCGAGAGAACCACCATGCGGTGGCGGCCATCAGCAGGAGCCCGGTCACCATCAGCGGCTTCTTGCGCGTCAGCCGCGATGCGTACCGCAGGTAGACCATGACCCCAGTCAGGCTCACCAGCGCGGCAAAGGTATTGAGCCATCCGGTGGTGGCAAGCGGAATCCGCAGCGCCTGCTCGGCGTAGATCGGAAACACGTAGGCACTGAGGTTGTTGATCATGTAGTACACGAAGTACATCCCGATGCCGGCGAGGTAGACGGGATTACGCAGTGCCCGCAGGTGCAGCACCGGCGCCTCATGGTGCCACTGATGCAACAGGAACGCGGCCAGCAGGCCCAGGCCGGCGGCGGCTATCAGCGCCAGCCGTATCGGGTGGGAAAAGATGTCGAAGCGGGCCTCGGTCATGGCGGCCTGCAGCGTGACAATGGCCGCGCCAAACAGCAGCAGCGGGCCGAGCGTTGGGCTTGGGGCCGGCCGGCGCGGCTCCACATCGGGCAGCAGTACCCAGGCGCCGAGGGTGGCGAGCGCGGCAAACGGCAGCGCGCCATAGAACACGTCCTGCCAGACGCCGTTGTCCACCAGTTCTGCCGCGAATGCCGGTCCCAGCGCGCTCGCCGTGAAGATGCCCGTCATGAAGATGCGGCTCGCACGCGGCCGGTCTGCCGGGCCGAACAGGACCGCGACCAGGATGCGGCAACTCGTGAACAGCGCGCCGCCGCCAAATCCCTGCACGAAACGGGCGCCCACGAGTTGCGCGAGAGAATGGCTGGTGGCGGCGCCCAGCGTGCCGGCCATGAAGACCAGCAGCGCGCCGGTCAGGTAGTAGCGGTAGCCGAAGCGGCGCGACAGCCATTGCTGCTGGAGGATCATGAGCATGCTGCCGACGGCATAGGCCGCCTGCGCCAGCGCGAAGCTGCGAGGATCCGCGTCGATGCCGCCCATGATGTGGCTCGACGCGAACACGAACATGATGTTCTCGAGAAATTCCACGCCGGTGGCGAGCGCCAGCAGCAGCATCAGCAGCGTCTGGCGCTGCCGGTGGCTGAGCCACCGCAGCCAGCGCATGCCCAGGCGCAGCTGCCAGAGCGGTTGCCAGCGAGATTCCGGGTTCATGGCTGCAGGGCTTGCAGGCTCTGGTGCAGGCGGTTCAGCACGCGGGTGCTCGCGGCCAGGCCGCTTTCGCCTACCGGCGCCCAGGCTTCGGCATAAGCCGCGTGCACCAGCGGCAGGGCGCGCTCGAGCAGGCGCCGACCGGTCGGGGTGAGCGTCAGTTCCAGCGCGCGGCGATCCTGCGCGGAGGCCCGGCGATGCACGAGACCGCGCGCTTCCAGGCCATCGAGCAGCCGGGTCATCTGCGTGCGCGTGGCGTCTATGGTCGCGCCTAGTTCGGACGGCATGCTGGGCTGCCCCTCGTCGACGGCGAGCATGCTCAGGACCAGGTACTGGCTCATGTCGAGATCGAACGGCGCCAGCGTCCGGTTGATGTGATCGCGCAGCAGGCGCGCGGTGCGAAGCAGCAGGCGCGACGCCAGGATCAGGTCGCGCGGAGCATCCGGGTGGGCCGCGCTGAAACGTTCGATACGTTGCTCAAAGGACATGGTGCGGATCACCCGGATGCCGGCTTGCCAGCCCAGGTGATTTCGTTCGAGATAATTACAAATGAAATTATATCAAACGGAATGAATCTCGCCGGCGGCGGTGCGCTGCCCGTGCCCTATGCGAAGGCTGGACGATACGCGGCGCGAGCCTGCGCGCAGGTTCGCGACTGCCGCCGCCCGGCGTGCTTCCGGCATCGCACCGTAGCGCAGGCCGATATAGTTGGCGATGAATGCATGGATTGCCGGTGCCGCGTGGGGCAGCCCGGCCGCGACGCGTTCGGCGAAGGCCTGCGGACCCTCGGCCGCGCCGCGCTCGAAGCCATGGCGCGCCAGCATGCGGCACACCTGCGCGTAGCACGCGTCGACCGGGTCCGTCCGCCGGCGCAGCAGCGATAGCGGCAGCAGTGCCAGCAGGCTGAGCGCGGCCAGTCCGTATGCAAGCAGTTGCGCGAGGCTGAAGCCCGGCAGCCAGTCGCCGAACAGCCGCTCCTGCTGGCCGCGGTCGTACTGCAGGATCCAGCGCTGCCAGGTGTAGGTCAGCCCGTCGTAGGCCCAGCGCAGGTTGCGCAACCAGCCGGCTTCCTGGCCCGCTGACCAGACACCGGAATCCCGGCCGCCCAGTGCCGCATCGAGCCCCTGTTCGACGCGGCTGGGGGCCACTGCGCTGGTTGGATCGACGCGCACCCAGCCGCGCCCTTCCAGCCAGACCTCGGCCCAGGCGTGGGCGTCGGCCTGCCGCACGATGTAGTGGCGTCCGATCGGGTTGTACTCGCCGCCCAGGTAGCCGGCCACTACCCGTGCCGGCACGCCCGCCGCGCGCATCAGGAAGACGAAGCTGCTGGCATAGTGTTCGCAGAATCCGCGATGCGTCTCGAACAGGAAGCTGTCGATCTGTTCCGCGCCCAGCGGCGGCGGCCGAAGCGTATAGCCGAACGGCGCCGAGGCGAACAGGTGCAGGGCTGCCTGCACGCGCTGCAGCGGTTCGGCATAGCTGCCGGCCCATTGCGCGGCCAGTTCGCGTGCGCGCGGGTTGCCCGGCGGCAGGCTCAGGGCCAGTGCCCGCGTGCGTGCCGACAGGGGTTCTGGCGAGGATCCAAGGGTGGAGCGCGCCCGGTAGCGGATGCGTTGCTCCACTGGCATGTCCAGGAAATACTCGCCATCCGCGGAGACCCGGGCGTTGGCGTTCGATGACACCGCCACGCCGCGGTCCAGCGCGAACAGCCAGCGCTGCTGGCTTGGCTCCAGCGTGATGGTGTAGTCGACGCTGCCGGCCTGCTGCGACTCGGCCTGCGGTGGGGCAGCAGGTAACATCGCCTGCTGGCGTTGCGCGACGGGCAGCCAGCTTGCGCCGTCGAACTGCCACAACACCAGAGCCCGCCAGTAGAGGGCACCCGCGGGCAGCGCATTGCCGTCGATCTCGGCGCGCAGCGCGATTTCCGGCGAGCGTACGAGTTGCCCGACGCTTCCCGGCCGCATCACATTGCTGATGCCGGTCCGCGTCGCCGGCGCCGATTCCGGCAGGCGCCACAGCGGATGTTCCAGTCGTGGAAACAGCACGAACAGCAAGAGTGTCCACGGCAGGCCGATCAGCGCCATGCGGCCCAGCAGCGGCCAGATCGCCAGCCGGCCACGCGCTTCAGGGTGATGCAGCAGCAGCCAGTTGCGCAGCACCCACGCCCCGATCGCCACGCTATACAGTGCCAGCCAGAATGGCTGGTCGGACAGGTACAGCGTCAGCAACAGGTAGAACGACAGCTGCGCGACCAGGGTCGCGTCCGCAAGGCTATGGCATTCCAGCAGCTTGAGCACGACAAAGGCGCCCAGCAGGGCGACGGCCAGGTCGCGCATGGTGCCGCCGCCATCCTGCCAGATCAGCGCGGCGGCGAGGCCCAGCACCAGCACGGCCGCCAAGCCCAGCACCACCCTGGATGGCAGCGGTGCTTGCCTGTGCCATAGCAGCCAGCGCCAGCCCAGCAGCGCGAGCAGCAGCAGGCTGACCGCCACAGGCAGCGTACGCGCCTGCGGCGCGAGGACCAGCGCGAGCTGGCCGAGCAAGACGCCGTGATCCCGGTGCGCCAGCGGCCGCGCCTGCGTGCTCATGCCGGGCCTGCGCTTGCGCCATGTGGCGCGCGCCACAGTGCCAGGGCTTCCAGGCAGGCGCGGCGATGGCCCGCGCCGTGCCCGGGCCGGATGTCCACGCCGGGCAGGCGCAGGCCGAGTTCCGTTTCATCGCCTGCCGCGAGCAGCCAGGCACATAGCCGGGACAGCCGGGCCTCGGCCGGCATGCCCGGTGGCAGGGCGCGCCAGTCCAGCCAGCGTGTCGGCCGCGCCGGTAAATCTCCCGCGCGGCTCATCCAGCGGCCGGTGCGCGCGCTGTGCTTCCAGGCAATGCGGTGCAGCGGGTCGCCGCTGCGGTACTTGCGAAGCTGGTCGATGCCTTCGTCAGTGACGTGGCCGCTGGTATTGCCGTCTTCGCCAGGGTCCAGGGCTGCCATCGGGGGCAGCGGCGGTGCGGCGGACTCTGGCGCCGGGAAGACCAGCACAGACAGGCCCAGTTCTGCATAGCCCCAGACCCGCAGCAGCCCGAACGGAAAGCGGCTGGAGAGCGTGATGCGTGGCAGGCGCAGCCAGCCGCGCTGCACGGCCGGTACGAGCAACGTCAGGGTGCCGTCGCTGGCGGCGTCCAGCGTGATACCGGGGGCCGCGACCCCGGGCATGGCCGCGACGCTGGCTTCAATGCCGATGCGGGCCTGCGCGTCAGCGTTCGACAAGCGCAGCGTGAAGGCCGCGTCCTGCCCGGCGAAGGCCTCTTGCGCGGGAGCATTGGGATCGGCGGTGACGGACAGGTCGAGCAGGTTCCGATACGCCGTCCACATGCACGCCATGCCGATGCCTGCCAGCAGGAACGTCAGCCCGAAGCCGAGGCTGAGGTTGTAGTTCAGCGAGGTCAGCAGCATCGCCAGCAGCAGTACCGCAAAACTGAGGCCGCTTCGGGTGGGCAAGATGTAGAGGCGCCGGCGGTCCAGCCGCACCTCGCGTTGCTCGGGCACGCGCGGGGGCCGGAACCAGCGGCGCCGATACGGCCCTGCGCCGGCCTGCGGCAGCGCGGCATGGCGGGCTGCCGCGGACAAATCGCGCGGCATGGCCGTCAGGGAATGGGCACACTGGCCAGCAACGCGGCCAGGCTGTCTGTGCCGGCTCGCGCGCCGACGGGCGCCAGGCGGTGCGCCGCCACGGCGGTGAAGACCGCCTGCACATCTTCGGGCAGCACCATTTCGCGTTGCTCCAGCAGCGCCCATGCCCGCGCGCAGGCCAGTACCGCCAGGCCCGCGCGCGGCGACAGCCCAGCCGCAAAGGCGCTGCTTGCGCGCGTGGCCTGGACCAGCGCCAGCACGTAATCGACCAGCGCGGGGCTGGCATAGACCTGTGCCGCGGCATCCTGGAATGCCAGCACCTGCGCGGCGTCCATGACCGGCTCGAGCTGCGGCGGCGTGGAGCCGCCCAGGTACAGCACGCGTTCGAACGCGGGGTCGGGATAGCCCAGCGACAGCCGCATGGTGAAGCGGTCCAGTTGCGACTCGGGCAGCGCGTGCGTGCCGAGCTGTTCGAGCGGGTTCTGCGTGGCGATCACGAAGAATGGCGATGGCAGTGCGTGGGTGGCGCCGTCATACGTGACCTGGCCTTCGGCCATGGCTTCGAGCAACGCACTCTGGGTCTTGGGCGGGGCACGGTTGATCTCGTCGGCCAGCACCACCTGCGCGAAGACCGGCCCGCGATGGAAGCGGAACTCGCCCGAGTCGCGCACGAACACCGAAACGCCGATCAGGTCGGCGGGCAGCAGGTCGCTCGTGAACTGGACACGCTGGTACTGAAGCCCCAGCGTGCGGGCCAGCGCGTGCGCCAGCGTGGTCTTGCCGACGCCGGGCAGGTCTTCCAGCAGCAGGTGGCCGCGCGCCAGCATGCACGCGAGTGCCAGGCGAATCTGGCGCGGCTTGCCAAGCACGATGCGGCCAAGCCGGGTCTGGGCTTCGGTGAGCGTAGCGACGATCCGGGGGCGAGCAGTCACGTTGGCCTCGGGCTGGGAGACAGGGGAATTCGCGCATTGTAGCGGCGTGCGTCTTGCACGGCACAGTCTGTTTCCGCACGAAGACGGCCGATGCAGGGCCGCATGCGCCCGCCAGGCCGGGCGAGGTCCGCCGGGTTCTGGCATCATCATCGTATTGGCTGTGCCTTGGCCTGAATCTCCCTCTGCCGCGATGACCTCCCCGCTGGACGCTGTCTCCCTCCCGCCTGCCACTTCCACCGAACCCGATCCCGCCGCGCTGCAGCGCCTGGCCGAGGCGTTTCACAAGGATGGTTTCATCGTCCTGCGGGACTTTGCCCCCGAGCAGGCCTGCGCCGCGCTTGAGGCGGTGACGCGCACCCACCTGGCCGCGGCCATCCCGCCCGTCGAGTTCGAGGCCGACCTCGGCTACCCGGGGGCGCCGGCCAATCGCGATGCCGCAGGTGGCGGTACCGTCAGGCGCCTGCGGCAGGCTTACGGACGCGACCAGGTGTTTCGCGACTGGGCGACCGACCCGCGCCTGACCGCCGTGGTGCAGGCCCTTCTCGGCGAACCCGCGCGCATCACGCTGGCGCATCACAATTGCGTGATGACCAAGCATCCGCACTACGGCAGCCAGACCGGCTGGCACCGCGATACGCGCTACTGGTCGTTTATCAGCCCGGAGCTGGTGACGGTGTGGCTGGCGCTGGGCGACGAGGACGAGAGCAACGGGGTCCTGCGTGTCATCCCCGGCTCGCACCAGGCGGTGCTGGAGCCCGGCCAGCTCGACCCGGCCGAGTTCCTGATCGAAGCCCACCCGGCCAGCCAGCCGCTGTTGCAGGGCGCCGCATCGCTGGCGCTGCATCGCGGCGACGTGCTGTTCTTCGACAGCCGGCTGTTCCATGCCGCGGGCCGGAACAGTTCGAATGCGGTGAAGCTGTCGGTGGCGTTCGCCTACTTTGGCGCGAGCAACCGCCCGGTGGAGGGCACGCGCTCGGCGGAGTTCGGCAGCGTCGAACTGTAGCGACAGCGCTAGCGGCCCCGGCGCGGGGGGCTGTGCCGCTCAGGTGCGCAGGCCGACCAGTCCGGAGATCTTGCCGGCCGCTTCGAGCAGCGAGGGCAGGAAGCGCTCGAGCATTTCCGCGGCGCTGGTGCGGTTGGCCTGCCCGCTGATATTGAGGGCGGCAATGGTATGGCCGGCTCGGTTGCGGATAGGCGCGGCCAGCGACACCAGTCCCTCTTCCAGTTCCTGATCGTTCAGCGCCCAGCCGCGCGTGCGGATCTCGGCGATGACGCCCTTGAGCGCGTCCGGATCGATGATGGTGCGGCTCGTGCGCGCGCGCAGGTCGGTATTGCGCAGCACGCGGTCCAGCTCGTCATCGGCCAGGCCGGCCAGCAGCACGCGTCCCATCGACGAGCAGTAGGCCGGCAGGCGGCTGCCGATCGACAGGTTGATGGTCATGATCTTGCGCGCCGGCACTCGCAGCACGTAGACGATCTCGGTGCCATCGAGCACGGAAATCGAGCAGCTTTCGTGGACCTGCTGCGAGAGCGCCTCCATGATCGGCTCGGCCAGGTTCCAGAATGGCATCGAGGTCAGGTAGGCGAAGCCGAGATCCAGGATCTTGGGCGTCAGGCGGAACAGCCGGCCCTCTGCCTGGACATAGCCCAGGCCCACCAGCGTCAGCAGGATGCGGCGCGCGCCGGCGCGCGTCAGGCCGCTGGCCTGGGCGATTTCCGTCAGGGTCTGTGCCGGGTGTTCGGCGTTGAAGGCGCGGATCACGGACAGCCCGCGTGCAAAGGACTGCACATAGCTGTCGCTGGGCTTTTCAGGTGTGGCGGCGGAAGTGGCGGCGGTTTCCGCGGCGGGTCTGGGGTCGGCGGGACTGGCCATCTGTCTGGCACCGGCACGGTCGCCGGAAGTGGCACGCAAAGGCCGAAAGGGTAGAGGAAATACGCCGACTGCGCCAGTGCAGGCCGAAGCACGTGCTGGCGGCGCCCGCTTGGGGCGCCGCCGCCATGCTGTCTCCTGCACCGCGATGCGGTTGGGCGCCTTAGCGGAAGCTCTTCTGCAAAAGGACGAAGACGGCCATGGCCACGCACAGCGCCGCGAACCCGTGAAGCATGTCAATGCCGGCCAGCAGCGTTGCCTGCCGGTCGATTTCGAGCGAGATCCTGGCCAGGCTGGACGCGGACAGCGCGTCCGGCATCTGCAGCGCCGGAGTGAAGCGCGTGACGTGCTCGACCAGGTGGGTGCGGTGCGCGGCCAGGCCGTCCTGCATGAAGACGCTGGCCAGGCCCGTGCCGGAGGCCGAGGCGATCTGCTTGCAGACGTTCTTGAACTGGTATGCGTGGGAGAAGTCCTCGACCGGCAGGTCGAGATAGGTCATCGACGCGACCTGCACCATCAGCAGCACCGGCGTCAGGCCTTCGAGCAGTACCACAGGCACCAGCGCGTAGTCGGGCGCGCCGGGCATCAAGGTGTAGGACAGCAGCATGGCCGCGCACGCATAGACGACAAAGCCAATGGCGATCACGCGGCGCTTGCGGAAGACCAGCGCCATGCCGAGCGTGATCATCACCGCGCCGATGGTCGAGACTGTGCCGCTCGTCGAGAGCAGCATGCAAGTGGTGCGGAAGGTCAGGCCCAGGCCGCTTTGCGTGAGCGTCGGCAGCAGGAACGCCCAGGCCGACGAGAGCAGGTAGTACAGCGTGTAGAAGCCCAGCCCATACAGGTACTGGCGCCCGGCCAGGCGCGAGAAGTCGATCCACGGGTCCGGATGCCGGTACAGGCGCCAGCCGCTGAACGCGAACAGGCCCACGCCGAGCAGCGCGGCCAGCGGCATCTGGGGCGAACTGAAGAAGCGTGTGTAGCGCATTTCCTGCAGCGTGTGCAGGAACACCAGCGCCCCGAGCGCCGCCGCGATGGCCGCCGGCCAGTCCAGCGTCGACACGGGCGGATGCGGATCGCGCGGTGCGCGCGTGGGGTAGGTGGCGATCACCGACAGCAGCACCGGCAGCGAGATCCCGGCCTGGAACAGGAAGACCGCGCGCCAGCCGATATCGTCAAGGAAGATGCTGGTCAGCCATGGCGTGATGGCCAGCATTGCAAACGCGCCGCCGCCAAAGCGCAGCATCAGCGGTGCGCGCTCGGCCGGCGTGGACACCAGTTGCACCAGGATGCGCGAGGCCGCGAACAAGCCGCCCGCGCCGAGCCCCTGCACCGCCTTGCCGGCAATCAGCCCGCCCGGGCTGGCGGCCTCGGCGCACAGCAGCGAGCCAGCGATGAAGACCAGCAGCGACGCAATGGTGAAGCGCTTGTACGTGGTGCGGCGCGCGATCTGGTCGAGCACCATGTTCATCAGCACCGCGGTGGCGGCGTAGGCCGAGACCGCGTACAGGTAGTCTTCGGGCGCGGCGCCCACGCCCCCCTGGATGTGCTGGCTGGCCACGCCCATCATCAGCGTCGAGGAGAAGTCGATGCCGGTGACCAGCCCGAGCGTCAGCCCGAACAGAGACAGGCGCCAGTGGCCCATCTCGGGGTGGCTGGCGATCTGCATGCGGGGTCGTTGGGGGGCGGCGGCAGCCATGGTGACCTGGCCTTTGGCGTCAGGAACGCCGAAAACTGCGGGGACAGACGTTTGTGGTTGCATCGCTAAAGCATAATGTCGCCTGCTGTCCAGAACTACAGCTTGTCAGGGAAACATTGTCCGGTGAACGAAACAATTCAGTGGAATGATTGGGAAGCGTTCTGCTGCGTGGTCGAGCAGGGCACATTTACGGCCGCGGCGGAGCAGCTCGATTGCCCGAAGTCGCGCGTGTCGGCGGCCGTGGCGCGTCTGGAGACCGCGATCGGCGCCAAGCTGCTGGAGCGCACCACGCGCCGCATGCGGCTGACCGACGCGGGCAGTGCGGTGTACCGCGACGTGGCGCCGCTGTTCGCGCGGCTGCGCGAGATCCGCCAGGAAACGCTCGCGCGCGAAGAGCGCGTGCAGGGCGTGCTGCGCATTGCCACGCCGTATGAGTTCGGCGCCCAGCAGCTGGGCGGCATCATCTGCCGCACGCTGGCGGCACATCCGGCGCTGGATGTCTCCGTGGAAATCACGCAAGGACTGGTCGATCCGATCCGCGACGGGTTTGACGTGGCGTTCGTGATCGTCGACGCCGACCTGCCCGACTCCGGCACGGTGGCGCGCCGCATCTACCACGTGGAGCGGGGGCTTTTCGCGGCGCCCGCGCTGGCGGCCAGCCTGCCGCCGCTCATGCGCCCCGAAGACCTGGCCAATCTGCCGACGCTGACCACGCCGGGCGATACGGTATGGGAATTCCAGCGCGACGAGGAGTGCATCACGGTGCCGATCCGGCCGCGCATGCAGACCTTCAACGCGGAACTGCGGCTGCAGGGCGCGCTGGCGGGCCTGGGCATTGCCAAGTTGTCGGTGAACTATTGCGAGGCGGAAATGGCGCAAGGCAGGCTGGTGCGCGTGCTGCCCGAATTCCCGCTGCCGCCGCTGAGGGCGTTTGCGTTGCTGCCAGACCGGCGTTTGCAGCCGCGCAAGGTGCGGGCATTCATGGAGGCGATCGAGTCGATGCTGGAGCCCGAATTCGACCAGGACCCGGAGGAAGGTGCCAGCCCGGCGTTCTGACCGGGCCGGAGATGCGGGGGGCTTTTAGTTCAGCAAAGGGGCTCAGGCGCCTTCGGTGAAGGCATCACGGGCTTCGGTGACGGAGCGGGCGCCGTCCGTGTACGGGTCGCGCTTGCCAAGGTTGGCGCCGTCAGTGAACGGATCCACCTTGCCCAGCTTCGCGCCGTCGGTGTACGGGTCCACCTTGCCGAGCTTGGCGCCGTCCAGGTACGGGTCGACCTTGCCCATGCGGGCGATGCTGCCATCCAGGCGGGCCAGGTCCGAAACCGGCGCGGCAGCGTGGGCGCCGGAAGCGGCGGCCAGCGTCAGGCCGAGCGCGCAAAGAACGGAAGTGGCAAGGTTGCGGCGTTGTGCAAGGGTCTTCATGATCGTGTCCTTCTTTGTCAGGGTTTGTGGCGTCAGCCACCTTGACCTGTAATGTAGGACTTCGAAGCACTCGGAAAAAGGGTCAATCCTCGACACACTGTCCAGTGCGCTGGACAATGTCATGGGGGCGTCATCGGGGTGGATCCATGGACCCGCGTGCTTGCATCAGTAGTGCATGCCGAACACGCCCACGCTCAGCCTGGCAATGATCATCAGCAGGATCTGCGCGATCACGAACAGCACCAGCGGCGATATGTCGAACCCGCCCAGGCGCGGTATCACCCGCTGGATCGGGCGCAACAGCGGGGCCGTGAGGTGGTTGATGGCGGGCGTGATGGGCGAATGCGGGTTCACCCACGACAGGATCGCCATCAGCAGCGTTACCCACATCACCAGGCTGATGCCCCACTTGAGTACATAGAGGACGGCGGCCAGCAGCAGCATGGGCAGGAATGCAAGCAGTTCGCCGCCCGTGAGCGCCGCCACCAGCAGCAGAAACGCCAACGCGGTCAGCCAGGCGCCGATCACCGTGGCCCAGTCGATGCCGCCAAGCCCGGGAATGACCCGGCGCAATGGCCGCACCAGCCAGTCGGTGACCTGGAATACCCCCTGCGACACCGGGTTGCGCGTAGGCAGGCGGGTGATCTGCATCCACACGCGCAGCAGCAAGGCCATGCCGAACAGGGTAAAGACGGTATCGAGCAAGAAGAGGGCGATTTCCGTGAACATCGGTCAGGGTTCCGTGGCGGTGGGAAAGGTGTCTGCAACCGCACAGATTCTGCCATAGCCGGATGCCGGGACGGCGCGGCTTCGCAAACCGCGCTGTGGCGGGACTGCCCCTATAATTGCGTCGGTCCGAATCCTGCCGACTGCCGTCCCCTGCGCGGACGCGCGGTTTTTCCGTCTTACCTGCCCATGCCCAGCAAGTCCGCCTCCGCGAAACCATCGCCGCTCAGCAAGCCGGACTTCGAGGCGCTATCCGACTTCCGCTACCAGATCCGGCGCTTTCTCCGCTTTTCGGAAGACGCGGCACGCAATGAGGGCGTGACCGTGCAGCAGTACCTGTTGATGCTCCACATCCGCGGCTGCCCCGGCAAAGGCTGGGCGTCGATCGGCGAACTGGCCGAGCGGCTGCAGGCCAAGCAGCACGGGGTGGTCGCCCTGGTGAACCGCTGCGAGGCGGCCGGCCTGGTCAAGCGCAAGCTCAATAGTGAAGACCGCCGCGTGGTCGAGGTGCACCTGCTCGCCAAGGGCGAGCGCTGCCTGAACCGGCTGGCCATGCTGCACCGGACCGAACTGGAATCGTTGCGCGGGACCTTCCGTGTGGCGCGCATCACTGCCTTCAACGACGACGAAGCCGAGCGCGACTGAGGCCACCACACCTTTGTCGGCAGCCACGTCGTTACAGCCGGTTACCAATCAAGATTCGTGGTGACACCCATCGGGGCTGCGCTGGCCCTAGAATCGCGCGCATTCCCAACACGCGAATTCGCAGGAGCCGTTTACATGTCCATCCCCTTTCGTTCGGTTGTGCTTGCGGTGCTCGGTGCCGGCGCGCTGGCCGGTTGCGTGACTGCGCCTTATGGCGGGTACGCAGGTGGCTATTCGGGCGGATACTCTGGCGGCTATGGTTCCTACAGTGGCAGCACCGCCGCCACCCAGGCGGGTTATCCGCAGTCGTCCTACCCGCAGGCCCCATATCCGCAGACCTCTTATCCCCAGCAGGGATATCCGCAGGCAAGCTATCCGCAGCAGCAGGGCTATCCGCAATCGGGCTACCAGCAGGGGTATCCGGCTGACAGCGGCTACGGCAACGGCGGCGCCGAGCAATATGGTGTCCGCTACGGCTGGGTGGAGAGCATCGAGGTCGTGCAGGGGCAAGTGCCCTCCACGAGCGGCGCCGGCGCGGTGGTCGGGGGCGTCGTGGGTGGTCTGCTGGGGCACCAGGTCGGTGGCGGGCGCGGCAACACCGTGGCCACCATCGGCGGCGCGGTCGTCGGCGCGCTGGCCGGCAATGAAGTGGAAAAGCGCGGCAGCGCCGTGCCGCCTGCCTATCGGGTGCGGGTCAGGACCAATGACAATGGGTACCTGACGGTGACGCAGGCTAATCCTTATCAGCTTCGTAATGGGGATAGGGTGAAGGTGGAGAATGGGGTGGCGGTGCCTTATTGATTGATTGGGGGGCTGGGGGTGTCGTGCTTGGCGGGCGCCACCACGATGCCCCGTCGGCTACGCCGGCGAAACAGCGGCGCCTGCCAAGAACCACAACCCACTAGCTACCCCCCTCCCCAAACAACCCAGCATAATCCTCCCGCAACTTCCGCTTGAGCAGCTTCCCCGCCGTATTGCGCGGCAGGTCTGCCACGAACACCACCCGCTTGGGCACCTTGAACGGCGCAAGCGCATTGCGCGCATGGGCAATCAGCGTTTCCTCGCTGGCCGTGGAGTCACGCTTGAGCACCACGCACGCGGTCACGGCTTCCACCCACTTCGGATGGGACAGCGCGAACACCGCCACTTCGGCGACGGCGGGATGGGTGTACAGGCATTCCTCGACCTCGCGGCTTGAGACCAGCACGCCGCCGGAGTTGATCACGTCCTTGATGCGGTCGACGACATACAGGTAGCCCGCCTCATCCATATAGCCAAGATCGCCCGAATGGAACCAGCCACCGGCAAAGGCCTCGTTGGTCTGCTCGGGCTTGTCCCAGTACTCGGTCAGCAACTGCGGCGAGCGGTGCACGATCTCGCCGAGCGTGCCGGGCGCGACATCATTCATCCTTTCATCGACGATGCGCGTTTCCACGTTGAGCACCGATCGCCCCGCCGAGGCCGGGCGCGCCGCATGCTCCTCGGGGCCGAGCACCGTGGCGAGCGGTCCGATCTCGCTCTGTCCGTAGCAGTTGTAGAAACGCAGCGCCGGCAGCTTGGCCTGCAATTCCAGCAGCACCGGCACCGGCATGATCGAGGCGCCGTAATACGCCTTGGTCAGCGTGCCGAGCCGCGCGGGCTCGAAGTCCGTGTGCCGCAGCAGGGCGATCCACACCGTAGGCGGCGCGAAGAAGCTGGTGATGCCTTCTTCGTGAATCGTGCGCAAGCAAAAGCCGGCCTCGGGGCTTTCCGCGATCAGCGTCGTTCCGCCGCACAGCAGCAGCGGCATCAGGAACACGTGCATCTGCGCCGAATGGTAGAGCGGCAGCGCCGCCAGCGAATAGTCGGCGGCCCGCACGTCGCAGGCCGCGATGGTGCTCACGTACTCGGCCAGCAGCGCACGATGCGTGAGCACGGCACCCTTGGGCGCCGACGTGGTCCCCGAGGTGTACAGGATCTGCGCCGGCATGTCGTCGGTGAGCGTATCCAGCACCGGTGCCAGCGTGCCGTGCGAGGCCGCCACCAGGACGTCGCGCTCGCCGCCTCCGTGCAAGGTGCCACTCACGCGGCAAGGCAGGCCTTGCACGCGCTCCGCGAGCGACGGATCGGCGAAGATCGCGCTCGCGCCCGACTGCGTGACGATGTACTCGGCCTCGGCACGCGTCATCGAGAAATTCACCGGCACATGGATCAGGCCGGAACGCAGACAGGCCAGCCACAGCAACACGTACGCATCGGAATTCTTGCCGAAGGCCGCGACACGATCGCCGGGACGCAGGCCCCATTGCGCGAGCGCACCGGACACGCGCGCGGCGGCCTCGTCGAGCTGCCGGTAAGTCCAGCTGCGTGCAGCGAAGCGGATGGCGGTCTTGTCGGGCCCGCGCCGTACGGCGCGGGCCACGGCATCGGGGATGGTGTTGCGCAGGGCGCGCTGCTGCTCTGACTGCATGGTGGTCTCCGTTGTAATGGTTTGGATCCAGCAAGTCTTGAAGCTCGACAGCGCAGCATACGGTTGCGGCGCGCCCGTGGCAAGGCGGGCCCCTCCGGCGAGGGGCCCGGCGCGCTTACAGCGACTGGGCCAGGAAGGCCAGCGCGCGGCCGTGCGCGAGCGCCGCGCTGCGCTGGTCGTAGCTTGCGCGCGCCCAGCAGTTG
The DNA here is from genome assembly GCF_057798915.1 of Cupriavidus sp. 22TCCZM01-5. Lineage (NCBI taxonomy): Bacteria > Pseudomonadati > Pseudomonadota > Betaproteobacteria > Burkholderiales > Burkholderiaceae > Cupriavidus > Cupriavidus sp. 22TCCZM01-5. The sequence goes on along the minus strand of NZ_JBYOJR010000028.1, from coordinate 75,288 downwards.
AAGCCGTGGTCGGCGCCTTCGTAGACGAACACCTCGGTGCCGCGCTTGCCGGCCACAGCGGCGCGCACGTTGGCCACCGCATCGGGCGTGATATGCGCGTCGAGCGCGCCATAGTGGAACTGCACCGGCACGTTCAGCGCGCTGGCTTCCTGCAGGTTGTTCTGGATGCCGCCGCCGTAGTACGGCACGGCGGCATCGACCAGCCCGCGCGCCGCGCTCAGGTAGGCGAGCAGGCCGCCAAAGCAATAGCCCACTGCAGCTACCTTGCTGCCGGCTCCGGTCTGCGCGCGCAGCGCGCGTACGGTCGCGGCGATGTCGCGTACAGTAGCTTCGACGTCCACCGACTTGCGCAGCGCCATGGCGCGCTCCATGTCGGCGCCGGCGTAGCCGAGTTCGACGCGCGGGGCGTCGCGCCAGAACACGTCGGGGGCGAGCACCGTGTAGCCGTCGGCCGCATACTGGTCGGCCACGGCGCGGATATGTTCATTGACGCCGAAGATCTCCTGCAGCAGCACGATGGCGGGGCCATCGGGCTGCACGCCCGCGGGCGGCAGGCTCAGGTAGGCGTCGAAGCTGCCCGCGTCGGCGTCGACGCGGATCCATTTGCTGTCGGGAATGGCTGGCATGATGGCTGGCTCCAATTGAATCGGGAGTGGGCAAACCGCAAGTTTGCCACCGCCGGCCGAATCATGCCGAGAGCACTTCAGTACGCCGACGACTGCTGATAGCGCGTGTTCCAGTTGTCGGTATAGGCCTTGACCACGGCCGCGTCGCCGCGGATCAGCATGCCGTTCTCGGCGTTGCGTTCCTCGGCGGACTTGGTGAAGTTGAAGGAGCCGGTGAACACGGCCTGGTCGTCGAAGACCATGACCTTGTTGTGGGCGATCGCGGGCTTGGTGTCGATGACGACCGGGATGCCCGCGTGCTTGAGGAAGGTCGCGCTGGTGTAGCGCTCGCTCACCTGGCTCTTGTCGAGGATCACGCGCACGTCCACGCCGCGCCTGTGCGCCTGCGCCACGGCCTCGGCGATCGGCTTGCTGGTGAACGAGTAGGCCTGGATCAGCAGCCGCCGGCGCGTGCCGCGGATGGCGTTGACGAGCAGGTCCTGGCAGCTCACGCCGTCGGGAACGAAGCACAGGGTGTAGCCGCTGCCCGAGGCGAACGGCCTGGCGTTGACCGGCCGCGCCGACGCGTCCGGCCGGGCGCTCTGGCCTGGCATGGCCGGCAGCTTGGTCATGGCCTCGTTGAAGGTGCTGCTGATGGTATCGGTAATGCTGTCGAGCGCCGAGGTGGAGCGGGCCTGGGCCAGGCCGGTTGCGCATGCGGCGAGCAGCAGGGCGGACAGGGCCGCGTGCTTGAATCGGTGGGTCACGGTGCTATTCGGTTCGGGGACGGGGGCGCCGCATCGCCACGCCGCGCAGCCATGCGGGCCCGCAGCGTAGCAGCAGGCTTCACACCGGACAAGCCGCGCGTGTGTAACAGTCCTTTTCACCGCATGCGTCTACTGGGTTTTCGCCGTGGGCCTGCCTATGATGGATGGAACCGCGCCGGGTACCAGCCGGCCAAGGAGAGGGGACATGAGCGATCATACCTACAAGCTCGTCGAGATCGTCGGCTCGTCGCCCGACGGCAGCGACCAAGCCATCCGCAATGCCATCGCCAAGGCCGGCGAGACCATCAAGAATATCGACTGGTTTGAAGTCGTCGAAACGCGCGGCCATATCGCGGACGGCAAGGTCGCGCATTTCCAGGTGACACTGAAGATCGGCTTCCGCGTGAGTTGAGTGCGCCCGGCTAGGCCGGCAGCTCGTGCCGTTCATGGCAGGCGGATATCCTTTCCGTCGAGTGCGATTCGCCGACCAGTTCCTTGTCGTATTCGCCGAGCAGCTCGGCCGTGGTTGCCCTGCGATGGTGATCGTTGATGACGTCGCGTGACAGGTCCCGCGAAGCGTGGGACCGCTTCTACATCCTCGATGAACGCAATGAACCGCGGGAAGTGGCCGACCGCAGCGAATGGTCGCGCTGGATGGAGGACAACGATCCCGTGTTCCGCCGTACCGTGCTGGAGGCCAGCGGCAGTACGGTGACGACGCGCTTTCGCGGAGTATCCCAAGCGGCGCCGGTGGACACGCCGCTGTTCATCACGCGTGTGGCCGGCATGGCGGACGCCGCGGAGAACCGCAGCTATGGCGCCCGCTCACTGCAAGCGGCGCTGGCGCAGCACGAACGGATCGTGCAGAAGCTGCTGCACGACGAACGCGTGCGCAAAGACCCGGAGTGACCTGGCCACTGCCGCCTGAAGGAAGAACGGTGTCCGTCCCGCGGTGTCCAACCTGAATCGGCGGACCACAAGCGAGGGCGCCAAGGGAGGATCACCATGCATGACGCGGCCTTCGTACACGCCCACGCCGCCAATGCCCGCTGGCAGGAGGCGCTGGCCGATTGCAACATGCAACTGGAGGCCCAGCTTGCGGTGCAGCAGGCGCAGCACGGCAATGCCGTCGCGCTGACGCTGGGCTGGTGCTACCTGAGCGATTACTACGCACCGGCGGCCGAGCGCATTCTCGCTGCGCTGCAGCAGGAGTGGCCCGGCGTCGCATGGGTCGGGACGTCCGCGGTCGGTGTCTGCGCCTGCGGGGTCGAGTACATCGACGAGCCGGCCATGGTGCTGATGGCGGCGCCGCTGCCACATGATGCCTTCCGCTTGTTCTCCGGGCGCAAGCCGCTGCCGGCGGCTTCATCCGGCTTCACGCCGCATGCCGCGCTGGTGCACGCGGAAGGCTCGACGCCTGACCTCCAGGACCTGCTGCACGAACTGAGCGAACGCATTGCCACTGGCTATCTGTTCGGTGGCTTGTCGTCGGCACGCAACCGGACGCTGCAGATGGCCGATGGCATCTACTCGGGGGGCTTGTCGGGCGTCTTGTTCGGCCCCCGGGTCGGCCTGATCTCACGCGTGACCCAGGGCTGCCAGCCGATCGGCCCGGCGCGTGCCGTGACACGGGCGGACCGCAACCTGCTGTTCACGCTGGATAACGAACCCGCGCTCGACTGCGTCCTGAAGGACCTGGGGCTGGAGCGCGATGCAACCGCGCAGGATATGGCCGAAGCGCTGTCAGGGACGCTGGCCGGCCTGAGCGCGGGTGCGGATGACACCCCAAGGCTGCCCGGCATGTTCGGCGCCGAGACCCTGGTCCGGCACCTGATCGGCCTGGACGTGCAGCACCGCGTACTGGCCCTGGCGGACGTGGCGGAGCCGGGCATGCGGCTCGCGTTCTGCACGCGCAACCCGGCCGCCGCGCGCGCCGACCTGGTGCGCATCGCCACGGAGATCCGCGCCGAGATCGAGAGCGGCACCGCGGGGCGGGCGCTTGGCGTGCTCTATATCAGTTGCTCCGGCCGGGGCGGGCCGCATTTCGGCGCGCCCAATGCCGAGTTGCAACTGGTGCGCCGCGCGCTTGGCGATATGCCGCTCGCCGGCTTCTTCGCCAACGGCGAGATCGCGCGCGATCACCTGTATGGCTACACGGGTGTGCTGACGGTATTCACGGGAGCGGCAGGGGCCTGAAGCTGGGCCTGAAGTTGGGCCTGAAGCCGCGCGCGACCCGCATGCGGCCCGCGCAGTTATGATGCCGGCTGTACCGCGTGCCGCTGTGCCGGACACGCCACCCTCACATACCAGGTATCCACATTGCGTTTCCTGCATACCGCCGACTGGCATCTCGGGCGGCTCTTCCATGCCCGCAGCCTGCTTGAAGACCAGGCCCATATCCTCGACCAGTTTGTCGAACTGGTGCGCGCCGAGCGCCCCGATGCCGTCCTGATCGCCGGCGATGTCTATGACCGCGCCGTACCGCCCCCGGAAGCCGTGGCGCTGCTGGACGACGTCCTGGCTCGGATCGTCCTGGAGGCGGGCGTGCCGGTGGTGCTCATCGCAGGCAACCATGACAGCGCGCAGCGGCTGGAATTCGGCGCGAGGCTGATGCAGACCCAAGGCCTGCACGTGGCCGGATGCACGTCCGCCACGCCCGCCAGCGTGTCATTGCACGATGTGCACGGCGAGGTGCGCGTCTATGCGTTGCCGTATGCCGAACCGGCCGTCGTGCGCGACGCACTGGGCGCCGAGCTGCCGACGCATGAAGCCGCCCTTTGCGCGCAGCTCGATGCCATCCGCGCGATCCATCCGCCCGGCGTGCGCTCGGTGGTGGTGGGCCATGCCTTCGTCGTGGGCGGCGCGGTCAGTGAATCGGAGCGGCCCTTGTCGGTGGGGGGCAGCGGTGCGATCGCCGCGCAGGCATTCGACGGCTTTGACCTGGTGGCGCTGGGCCATCTGCACCGGCCGCAGACGATCGACGGGCGGCTGCATTATGCCGGTTCACTGCTGAAGTACTCGCTGTCGGAGTGCAGCCATGAAAAGTCCGTGTCGATGATCGACCTTGGCGCCGACGGCAGCGTACGGATCACGCCCATGCCGCTGCGGCCGCTGCGTGACCTGCGCATCGTCGAAGGCGAACTGGCGGGGTTGATCGCGGCTGCCGCCGATGATGCACGGCGCGATGACTATATCTATGCGCGCCTGACCGACACCGGCGCCCTGCTGGACCCGATGGCAAAGCTGCGCCAGGTCTATCCCAATGCGCTTGCGGTCGAGCGGACTGTGCTGGCGCGCGCCGGTGTGGCTGGTGAAGCCGCGCGGCGACTGCGCGAACAAAGCACCGGCGAACTGTTCGCGAGCTTCTTCCGCGAAGTGGCCGATGCCGAACTCGATGACGGCCAGCGCATCGCGCTGGAGCAGGTGCTGGCCGGCATGGCCGCCGCGCAGCGGGAGTCGGCATGAGGCCATTGCACCTGACCATGAAGGCCTTCGGACCGTTCTCGGGCACCGAGGTCATCGATTTCACGCAACTGGGCGAGCAGGCCTTCTTCCTGATCCACGGCCCCACGGGTGCTGGCAAGACCACGCTGCTCGACGCCATCTGCTTTGCGTTGTATGGCGACACCTCGGGCGGCGAGCGCAGTGCGCAGGCCATGCGCAGTGCCAATGCCGCGGCCGGCCTGCGTACGGAAGTCGTGCTCGAATTCAGTCTCGGCGCACAGCGCTACCGCGTCGTAAGGTCGCCCGCGCAGGAGCGGCCGAAGCAACGTGGCGAAGGCATGGTTACCGAGACCGCCAAGGCACAGCTTGATGCATGGGAGGGCGATGGCTGGGTCAGCAAGGCCGGGCAGCCGGCCAAGGTCAGCGATGCCATCCGGGAGCTGTTGGGATTCGACAGCGCGCAGTTCCGCCAGGTCATCGTGCTGCCGCAGGGGCGCTTTCGCGAGCTGCTGACGGCCAGTTCGCAGGCGCGGCAAGGCATCCTGGAACGCCTGTTCCGCACCGAGCTGTACCGGCGCGTGGAAGAGCAGCTGAAAGGCGAGGCGGCCGGCATCCGGCGCGATGCCGAGCGCATCGTCGACCAGCGTCAGGCACTGCTGCGGCAATTCGACATGGAATCTGCCGATGCCCTGGCCCAGGGCATTGCGCAGTTGCAGCAGGAACTTCAGGACCTGCTGCAGCAGGAGCAGGCCGTGCGCGCCGCCCAGGCCGCCGCGCAAACGGCGTTGCAAGGCGGGGAGCAGGTGGCGGCGCGGCTGCGCGAACGTGCCGACGCGCAGGCGGCCCATGAGGCCCTGCTTGCCCGCAAGGCGGCAACCGACGAACAACGCATGCGCCTGCACACGGCACGACAGGCCACGCAGGCGTGGCCTGCCATCCAGCATCTGGAAGCTGCCCTGCGCGACCAGCAGGCCGCGCAGATGGCAGCGGAGCAGGCGGCCGGCGCCCGGCGGCAACAGCAACTGGCGGCCGCGCAGGCAGGCGAGCGGCTGCAGGCCGAGCTTGGGCGCGGCGAGGTGCGCCAGGCCGAGCAGCGCCGCGTGGTGGAGCTCGAGGCCCTGCTGCCGCGCGCGCGCCAGCTTGGCAGCCTGCGCCAGTCGCTGGAGGCCGCCGGGCGACAACAGACCGACGCCGTCGCCGCGCGCGACCGGGCCGCACAAGCGCTGGCGCACAGGCAGGCGGAACTGGCCACAGCTGAAGCCGACCAGCGCCAGGCACAGGTGCTCGCGGCACAGCTCCAGACCCTCGGCCTGCAGCTGCAGGCGGCCCAGACGCGCGCGAGGCAGATTGCCCGATACCGGCAGACCGGACAGGCCGCGGCGCAGGCCCGCGACGAGCTGGCGCGCCGCGATGCGGCCGCTCCCCGCGCGGCCGCGCATCGTGACGCGATGCGCACGGCGCTGACGACGACGGAGTCAGACTGGCGCGCCGGACAGGCCGCACGCCTGGCTGCCGTGCTGGCGACGGGCGAGGCGTGTCCGGTTTGCGGCGGCACCGACCATCCGGCGCTGGCACAACACAGCGGGCAACTGGTATCGGACGATGCGCTCGAGCAGGCGCGAGTCGCCTCGCGCGAGGCCGACGACGTCGCATTGCGCGCGGCCAACGCCCGGCACACCGCGCATGCGGAAGTGGAGCGGCTGGCCGCGCTGCTCGCGGAGGTCGCAGCCGATATCGGCGATGCCGCGCTGCAAGCGGTGGAAGCCACGGCACAGGATCTGGCCGTACAGACCGCGGGGCTGGAGCGGGAGCTTGCAGCCGCGCAGGCATCGGCTGTCCGGCTGGAACGCATGCCCGCGCTCATCGACGAGCGGCGGATCGCGCTTGCCGCTGCCGATAATGCGTACCGCGGAACGTGCGCCACGGTGGAATCCACGGCGCAGTCGCTTGCGCAATTGCAGGGAGAGTGGCGGGCGGGATGCGCGCAATTGCCCGAAGACGCGCGCGATCCCGAAGCCATCGAGGCGGGCCTGCAACAGGCCCGCGCGCAACTCGCCGCGCTCGCTGCCGCGCTGGAGGCAGCGCAGGCGGCCGACAAGCAGGCCGCCGCGGCACTGGCCGGCGCCGAGGCAGCCAGCCAGTCGGCCCTGGCCGTGCAGGCGCGCACAGGCGAACGCCTGCAGGAGGCCCGCAACGCGGCGGACGCCATGCTGGCCGCAGCAGGCTTTGCGGACCTGTCGGCCTTCAACGCGGCCCGGCTGGATGCCGCGGCCATGCAAGCCCTGGACGATGCGGTACGTACGTACGACGAAGCACTCGCGGTGTCCGCGCACGGTGTGTCGCGCGCCATCGCGGCGGCCGAGGGATTGTCGGCGCCGGATCTCGATGGCCTGCGCATGGCGGCGTCGACCGCCACCGCCGCCGTTGAAGGCGTCGTCCGGCAACAGGCCGATCGCGCGCGCATGCGCGACAGCCTGCTGCAATGCCATAGCCAGCTCGACGCACTGGCGGCCGCAAACAGCGAGATCGAAGCGCGCTACGCCATTCTCGGACGGCTCGCGGAAGTCGCCAACGGGAACAATCCGCGCCGCATGACCTTCCAGCGCTTCGTGCTTGCCACGCTGCTCGACGAGGTGCTGGAAGCCGCCTCCGTGCGCCTGCTGGCAATGAGCCGCGGCCGCTACACGCTGCAGCGCGTGCGCGAACAGGCCGACCAGCGTTCGGCGGGCGGGCTCGACCTCGAAGTGTTCGACTACGACACCGGCGCGGCGCGGCCGGCCAATACGCTGTCAGGCGGCGAAGGGTTCCTGGCTTCGCTGTCGCTGGCGCTGGGACTGGCCGATGTGGTCCAGTCGCGCGCCGGCGGCATCCAGCTCGATACGCTGTTTGTCGATGAAGGCTTCGGTACGCTCGATCCGGAAAGCCTGGACTTTGCCATCCGCACATTGCTGGACTTGCAGCAGGCGGGACGGCTGGTGGGGATCATCTCGCATGTCGCGGAACTGCGCGAACGCATCGACGTGCGGCTGGAAGTCCGGCCTGGCACCGCGGGTAGCCGGGTGGTGCTGCAGCTGCCCTGATCGGGGAGCCGGTTCAGGCCGCGAACACCATCTGGCAGCGGATGGCCATGATCTGCGCCTCGAAGGCCCGGGCAGCAAGGCGCGGCAGCCGCACGCGCGGGCGTGAGGGCGGCGCTTGCAGGGCCGGCCCGGCAGGCAGAACGTCCAGCATCCAGACTTGCCGCGTGGTCCGCAGGATCCGGGCGAGTGCAGCCTGATGATCCTTTTGAGTCCGGGAAGGGTTGGGGCTGGCGAAGGCGCGTGCCATGATGTCGGATTCCTCCTTGTGTTCTGGTCCGGCCGCGATGGGCGGGACTGGTTCTGGTGCAGACTTGCCTTGGCGTGCCGGGTGGTCCGGTGGCGGTCGTCTTGTGGCATGTCTTGATAAAAGGATAGGCAGGAGCGCGCGGCGGCCGTATCGCTACCGGGCCGATTGTGGCGTCGGCTCCGTCCTACAGGGGGCTCGTGGACGGCGGAGGCGTGCCGCTGTGTACGACTTGCGGCACGCGCGGCCCTGATTGACCGATTACCGGACAAGCTGTTTGCCGTTGCCTTGACCCGCGTTTGTCGCGAGGTGTACTCTGTTCATAGTGCGAATTCAAGTTCGCAATAAGAACAAATTCAAGCACTTCTGTTGGAACCCGTCATGGCTAGCGCGCTGTCACCGGTGCTTGCGCCAGACGCCCGTCCGGCAGGGATTGCCCGGAGACAGTTTTTGCGCGCCGCCCCTTGCGGCCGGTCCCGGCACCTGCCAGACCCTCATCCCGGACTGGAACGCAAGTGATCAACAAGATATACGACTCGGTGGAAGCGGCGGTGGCCGGCATCCACGACGGCGCCACCATCCTGATTGGCGGCTTCGGCATGGCAGGCATGCCGGCGGAACTGATCGACGCCCTGATCGCCCAGGGTGCGCGCGATCTCACCATCGTCAACAACAACGCCGGCAACGGCGACACCGGCCTGGCGGCGCTGCTCAAGACCAAGCGCGTACGCAAGATCATCTGCTCGTTCCCGCGCCAGACGGACTCCTATGTGTTCGATGCGCTGTACCACGCCGGCGAGATCGAACTGGAGCTGGTGCCGCAGGGCAACCTGGCCGAGCGCATCCGCGCGGCCGGTGCCGGCATCGGCGGTTTCTTCACGCGCACGGCCTACGGTACGCCGCTGGCCGAAGGCAAGGAAACCCGCATCATCGATGGCCAGGGCTACGTGTTCGAGAAGCCCATTCACGCCGACTTTGCACTGATCAAGGCCGACAAGGCCGACCGCTGGGGCAACCTGACCTACCGCAAGACCGCCCGCAACTTTGGCCCGATCATGGCCATGGCCGCCAAGTGCCCCATCGTGCAGGTGAGCCACCTGGTGGAACTGGGCGAACTCGATCCGGAGCACATCGTGACGCCGGGCCTGTTCGTCAAGCGCGTGGTCAAGGTCTGAGCGAGAAGGAGAGCGAACATGCAAAAACTGACCCGCGACCAGATGGCCGCCCGTGTGGCCAAGGACATTCCCGAGGGTGCCGTGGTGAACCTCGGCATCGGCCTGCCGACGCTGGTGGGCAACCACCTGCCCGCCGACAAGGAAATCCTGCTGCACAGCGAAAACGGCCTGCTCGGCATGGGCCCCGCGCCGGCGCCGGGCGAGGAAGACGGCGACCTGATCAATGCCGGCAAGCAGCCGGTGACGATCAAGGCCGGCGGCTCGTACTTCCACCATGCCGATTCGTTCGCCATGATGCGTGGCGGCCACCTCGATTTCTGCGTGCTGGGCGCGTTCCAGGTTTCCGAGAAGGGCGACCTGGCCAACTGGCACACCGGCGCAGCGGGCGCCATCCCCGCCGTGGGCGGTGCGATGGACCTCGCCATCGGCGCCAAGCAGGTGTTCGTCATGATGGAACACCTCACCAAGCAGGGCGAAAGCAAGATCGTGCCGCAGTGCACCTATCCGCTGACCGGCATCGGTTGCGTGACGCGCATCTACACTGATCTGGCCACCATCGACGTGACCACCGACGGGCTGGTTGCACGCGACCTGGTGGAAGGGCTGAGCTTCGACGAACTGCAGCGCCTGACCGGCGTGACCCTGATCCAGGGCTGACCACTGACATCAAGACCGAGAGAGAGACATGACCGAAGCCTTTATCTGCGACGCCATCCGCACCCCCATCGGCCGCTACGGCGGCAGCCTGTCCGCGGTGCGTCCGGACGACCTGGGCGCGGTGCCCCTGAAGGCACTGATGGCGCGCAACCCGAATGTGGACTGGAAGGCCATCGATGACGTGATCTATGGCAACGCCAACCAGGCCGGCGAAGACAACCGCAATGTGGCACGCATGTCGGCGCTGCTGGCGGGCCTGCCGCAGGACGTGCCGGGTGCCACCATCAACCGCCTGTGCGGTTCGGGCATGGACGCCACCGGTACCGCCGCGCGCGCCATCAAGGCCGGCGAAGCCACGCTGATGATCGCCGGCGGCGTGGAAAGCATGAGCCGCGCCCCGTTCGTGATGGGCAAGGCGACCAGTGCGTTCTCGCGCGATGCGCAGATCTTCGACACCACCATCGGCTGGCGCTTTATCAACCCGGCGATGCGCGCGGCGTATGGCGTGGACTCGATGCCCGAGACCGCCGAGAACGTGGCCACCGACTACAAGATCGGCCGCGAAGACCAGGACCTGATGGCGCTGCGCAGCCAGGAAAAGGCATCGCGCGCGCAGGCCGACGGCACGCTGGCGCAGGAAATCACGCCGGTGACCATCGCGCAGAAGAAGGGCGACCCGATCGTGGTCGAGCGTGACGAGCATCCACGCGCCACCAGCATGGAGGCGTTGGGCAAGCTGCGCGGCGTGGTCCGTCCTGACGGTACCGTGACCGCCGGCAATGCCTCGGGCGTAAACGATGGCGCCTGCGCGCTGCTGCTGGCGAGCGAAGCCGGCATCAAGCAACACGGCCTGACCCCGCGTGCGCGCATCGTCGGCATGGCAACCGCCGGCGTGGCACCGCGCGTGATGGGCATCGGCCCGGCACCGGCCACGCAGAAGCTGATGAAGCAGCTGGGCATGACGCTGGACCAGATCGACGTGATCGAACTGAACGAAGCGTTCGCCGCGCAAGGCCTGGCCGTACTGCGTGAACTGGGCATCGCCGACGACGACAAGCGCGTCAACCCGAACGGCGGCGCGATCGCACTGGGCCACCCGCTCGGCATGAGCGGCGCGCGCCTGGTGACCACCGCGATGTACCAGCTGCACCGCACCGGCGGCCGCTTCGCGCTGTGCACGATGTGCATCGGCGTGGGCCAGGGCATCGCCATGGTGATCGAACGCGTCTGACGCTACTGGTGTCGCTAATGCGCCGCGTCCGCATGGGCGCGGCGCAACATCGTCTCCCTCCCGTGAAGGAGCCATGCAGCCGGGCCGACAGGCTCGCCGGTCCGGCCGCAGGCATGGATTGAAGTTGCGGTTGTTTGCAAGGCCTGGCCCCGCGAGCGGCCGGTGCGGAGTTGAAGATGTCTCTTCCCAACGCCACGATCGTCACCGGCGCCAGTTCCGGTATCGGGCGCGCCATCAGCGAAATGCTGCTGGCGGACGGCACCACCCGGGTGGTCAATATCGACTACACGGAGCCGGGCTGGTCGCACCCCAACATGACGTTTTTCCAGGCTGACCTGACCGATGCCGAGGCGACGCGCGCCGTGGCGCAGCAGGTCACCTCGCAGTTCGCGGTCACGCGGCTGGTGAACAATGCCGGCGCCACGCGCCCCGGCACGGCCGACACGGCCACCGTGGCCGACCTCGACTATGTCGTCGGCCTGCACCTGCAGGCGGCGATGCTGCTCACGCAGGCCTGCCTGCCGGCCATGCGCGCCGCCGGGTTTGGCCGCGTGGTCAACATGGCGTCGCGGGCAGCGCTGGGCAAGCCCGAACGCGTGGTGTACTCGGCCACCAAGGCCGGCCTGATCGGCATGACGCGCACGCTGGCCATGGAGCTTGGCGGTGACGGCATCACCGTGAACGCCGTGGCGCCGGGCCCGATCGCCACGGAGCTGTTCCGCAAGAGCAACCCCGAGGGCAGCGAGCAGACCCGACGCATCCTGGCGAGCATCGCCGTGAAGCGCATGGGCACGCCGGAAGATGTCGCGCGCGCCGCGCTGTTCTTCCTGTCGCCCGACAATGGCTTTGTCACGGGCCAGGTCCTCTATGTCTGCGGCGGTACCACGCTGGGCGTGGCCCCCGTCTGAGCAGCAGGATCATCTCAAGCATTCACAAGAAGAGACGTAAATCAAACGTCATATCAAGATGTGATCCTTTCGGTCGCAGCTTGCACGAAGACAGCGCCACCGCGCTGTCTTCTTCCAGGGCAGCAATCACGCTATCCAGCATTCGCCCGCGACCGGCACCATGCGCGCGCGGGCCACAAGGACAACCGGAGTAAACCGATGAGACTCGATTCCCAGACTTCCACGACCCGCCGCCGCCTGCTGGCTGCCGGCATTGCACTGGCCACCACCATTGCCGGCTTTGCCGGCGCCGCGCATGCGCAGGGTGGCTACCCGACCAAGCCGATCACGATGATCGTGCCGTTCTCGGCCGGTGGCACCACCGATATCCTGGCTCGTATCGTCGGCCTGCAGCTGGGCAAGGCGCTCGGCCAGCCCGTGGTGATCGACAACCGTCCGGGGGCGGGCGGCAATATCGGTGCATCGCTGGCCGCCAAGGCGCCGGGCGATGGCTATACGCTCTTCATGGGTACCATCGGCACCCACGCCATCAACCAGTCGCTGTACTCCAAGCTGCCGTATGACCCGGTCAAGGATTTCGCGCCGATCAGCCGCGTGGCGATGGTGCCGAACCTGGTGGTGGTGAACCCCAAGGTGCCGGTGAATAACATCAAGGAGCTGATTGCCTACGTGAAGGCCAACCCGGACAAGCTGTCGTACGGTTCGTCGGGCAGCGGCTCCTCGATGCACCTGTCGGGCGAGCTGTTCAACTCGATGACTGGCCTGCACATCCAGCACGTCCCGTACAAGGGCAGCGCGCCTGCCGTGAACGACCTGCTGGGCAACCAGATCGGCCTGATGTTCGACAACATGCCGTCGTCGTATCCGCACGTGAAGGCCGGCAAGCTGCGCGCCATCGCCGTGACCTCGGCCAAGCGCTCGCCGGCGCTGCCGAACGTGCCGACGGTGGCGGAATCGGGCGTGCCCGGCTATGAAGCCACCTCGTGGTTCGCGCTGTACGCCACCGGCGGTACCCCGCAACCCATCATCGACCGCCTGAACGCCGAAGTGGTGAAGATCCTCGCCATGCCGGAAGTGAAGAAGCAGATGGCCGACCAGGGCGCCGAGCCCAATCCCGAAAAGCCGGCCCAGCTCGCTGCGTTCATGAAGTCCGAGACCGCGAAGTGGGCGAAGGTGGTGAAGGCTTCGGGGGCGACGGTGGATTGATTTCTGTCTGCCTCTGTTGCTTTTGCAATGGTGGAAAGCCGGTTCCTTAGGGGACCGGCTTTTTTGTTGTCTGGGGGTAACACCAGGGCCCTGCGCATCGGGTCCCCGACTTGACTCTTCCGCGTGTAGCGAAAGGAACCCGCAGGCGCCAGTCAGGGCAAGGCCTTGCCGAGATAACGCTCAAACCACTGCGCCGCCAGACGAGCGACCGATTCCAGCGCGCCGGGCTCCTCGAACAAATGGGAGGCGCCGGGCACGATCACCAGCTTCTTCTGGCATGTCAGCTGGGCAAAGGCCGACTCATTGCGTTCCAGCACACTGACATCGAGCCCGCCGACGATCAGCATGGTCGGCGCGGCCAGCTTCGTGAGCGCCTCGGGGCCCGCCAGATCGACCCTGCCGCCGCGCGAGACGATGGCGCCGATCGGGATTTGCGAACGGCTTGCGGCACGGATCGATGCGGCCGCGCCAATGCTGGCGCCGAAATAGCCCAGCCGCGGCGGGGTGCCTGGCTGCCGTGCCACCCAGCTTGTCGCCTGTGCCAGCCGGGAGGCCAGAAGGTCGACGTCGAAGCGGATGGCCTGCACCTGGTCTTCCTCGGGCAGCAGCAGGTCCATCAGCAGCGTTCCCATGCCGCAGCGATTGAGTTCGGCGGCTACATGGCGATTGCGCGGGCTAAGCCGGGAACTGCCCGTGCCGTGCGCAAACAAGACCAATGCGCCGGCGCCCGGCAGCAATGTGAGGATGCCTTGCAAGGTCACGCCGCCAGCCGGGATCTCCACCTCGATGGTATCTGAACTGCCTCGCATGCCGCTGCCCTCCAGCAAATGGGGCCTTGCGGTGCATCGCGTTGCAATCGGCCCCATCCCAGTCCACTATAGGGCGGGCGTGGCGGCGAGGCCAGCGGCCATGTGCGGGTCTGCTGACGCGCGCCATCGACAAAACCCCGACAACACCCCACATCGATCCCCATGGGTCAGGAGAGACTATGAAGACCCTGTTTCTGGTCCGGCATGCCAAGGCAAGTCACGATGACCCGTCCTTGCCCGACCGTGAGCGCCCCCTGGAGGACCGTGGCCGGCACGACGCTCCGGAAATGGGCAAGCGCCTGGCCGGCCGCAAGGTAAAGCCCGACCTGCTCATGTCGAGTCCGGCCCTGCGCGCGCTGACGACAGCGCAACTGGTTGCCGACGAAATCGGCTATGAGCGCAAGGATATCGTGGTCGATGACCGGCTGTACGCCAGTAGTGCCGCCGACCTGCTGGCCGTCGTTCGGGAGCTCGACAATACGCTCGGCAGTGTGATGCTGTTCGGTCACAACCCTGAGTTCACAGACCTTGCGCATCGTCTGTCGGCCGAGATCACCGACATGCCTACCTGCGCCGTCGCCAAGTTCCGCTTCGACACGAAGGCGTGGGAGGATGTCGGCGACATCACTCCCACTAAAGTCTTGCTGAACTCGCCACGGAAATAGTCCTTCAACCGGGAAGTTTCAGATGGCAGAGCTGGCAGAAAAAAACCCGCAAAGAAACTCGCGGGTTCAATCCATAGCCGCAGATGGGCCTGGAGGAGACAACCACAGAAGAACTTGCAGGCCCGGGGTGTTCAGCCCAGGCAGTATTTGACGACCTGCTCCTCGACACCGACAAAGCGCACCAGCTGGCGCAGGCCGCTGGCGTATTCCTTTATATGGTGGCCGTCCGGCGTATCCGCCAGCCGGTAATAGACCGGTGCGCGCGCGGGCAACACCGCGATCCCGTTCGCCGGAAGCTGTCCGGCATCCGCCTCCCAGGCGACGTCACGGTCTTCTGCAAGATCGTGTCCTTTCATTTCAATTGGCTCCGGTGACAGAGCGCGAGCAGGGTGGGGGCGATGCCAGTCGCGCGCAGACAGGTAGTAATGTTCGCAATGTATGCCATGCTTCGCAAAAATGCCATTCAGCATTTTTTAATTCTGAGCGGCATGTTTTCAAAATTGTCAGTTTTGTCGGTTCGCTGGCAATTGTCGTCTCGCTGAAACATCAGGTGGCAAGCGTTGGCGCGCAGCCCGCCGCTATCACGCAAAGCCTTGCGCTACCATAGCGCGGTTCCCCGAGGAGGCTGCGGTTGCACGCTTTCCGGCCTTCAATCGCCAGCATGGCTACCTTTCCAGCCGAATGTCGACACAGCACGCCCTGTTGATTTCCCTGATCGAGAAACCGTCGTCCGGTTATGACCTGGCGCGCCGGTTTGATCGTTCCATCGGCTATTTCTGGCACGCGACGCACCAGCAGATCTATCGCGAACTTGGACGCATGGCCGACCACGGCTGGATTGCCGCCGAGGAATCCGACCAGGGCGGCGACGCCAACGGCAACGCCGCGGTCAATAGCGAAGAGAAGAAGAGCCGCAAGAAGGTGTACCACGTGCTGCCAGCCGGGCGCGACGAACTGGTGCGGTGGGTGCTGGAGCCCGGCGCGGGGCTGGACCAGCGTGAAGAGATCCTGGTCAAGCTGCGCGCGGATGCGGCGATGGGCCCGCTGGGCCTTGCCGACGAAATGCGCCGGCTGATCGCGCTGCACCAGGCCCGGCTGGAAACCTACCAGGCCATCGAGCGCCGGGATTTTGCCGACGCGCGCCGGGACCGCGGACAGCAATTGCGATTTGCGCTGCTGCGCAGGGGCATTCGCTTCGAACAGGATTGGGTGGCCTGGGGCAACGAATTGATGCCCCTGCTGGCGAAGCCGTCTGGCAACGGCCAGGACTGAACCACCGCTTTTCGCTTTTACGTCAGGCGACGTCCGCGATTTGCGCCTGCGCCGCGCCGGCAGCATCCGGCAGGCCGAGGCGGCGGCGCGCCAGCGCATACTCCTCGGCGAAGCGGCGCACCAGTTCGGCGGCCGGCACGACGCGCTTGATGGCGCCCACGCCCTGGCCTGCGCCCCAGATGTCCTTCCACGCCTTGGCGCTGGCCGAGCCGAAATTCATCTTCGACGGGTCCGATTGCGGCAGGGCCGCCGGGTCCAGGCCCGCGCGCTCGATGCTGCCGCGCAGGTAGTTGCCATGCACGCCGGTGAACAGGTTCGAGTAGACGATGTCGTTCGCGGTGCTGTCCACGATCATCTGCTTGTAGCCGTCCTGGGCGTTGGCTTCCTGCGTGGCGATGAAGGCCGAGCCGATATAGGCCAGGTCCGCGCCCGCGGCCTGTGCGGCCAGGATGGCGTCGCCGCTGGCAATGGCGCCCGACAGCAGGAGCGGGCCGTCGAACCATTCGCGGATTTCATGCAGCAGCGCAAACGGTGACAGCGTGCCGGCGTGGCCGCCCGCGCCCGCGGCCACGGCCACCAGTCCGTCTGCACCCTTTTCGATGGCCTTGCGTGCGAAGGCGTTGTTGATGACGTCGTGCAGCACGATGCCACCGTACGAATGCACCGCCTCGTTGACTTCGGCGCGCGCGCCCAGCGAGGTGATCACGATGGGCACCTTGTAGCGCACGCACAGCTCCAGGTCATGCTCGAGCCGGTCATTGGACTTGTGCACGATCTGGTTGACGGCAAACGGCGCGGCCGGGCGGTCCGGGTACTTGGCGTCGTGTTCGGCCAGCTCGGTCGTGATGCGGTCCAGCCATTCTTCCAGCTTCGGCGCCGGCCGTGCATTGAGCGCGGGGAAGGAGCCGACCACGCCAGCCTTGCACTGGGCAATGACGAGATCCGGGTTGGAGATGATGAACAGCGGCGAGCACACGACCGGCAGCGAAAGCCGGTTCTTCAATTGGGCGGGAAGGGACATGCGGAAATCTCCTCGGTGGAAACGGGCGGGGATAGAGCAGTGACGGGGAGGCGGCTTCAGGCCGCCCCGGTAAGTACTTGCTTCTGGCTGGCCAGGCGTGCGCCCATGGCGGCGCCGAGTGCCTGCAGGCCGCTCAGCGGACGGATCATGACCTCGAACTCGGCGATCTTGCCCGCCGCGTCGAAGCGGATCATGTCGATGCCCTTGAGCTGCTTGCCGTCCACGTTCGCGCTGAATTCGAGTACTACGCTATGTCCGTCTTCGCTGACGAAGCTGCGGTAGTAGCTGAAGTCCTGGAAGACCTGGTTGACGGTGGTCAGTACCAGTACGATGGCGTCGCGGCCCGGGTACGGCGTGTGGGCCACCGGCGAACGGAACACCACGTCGTCGGCCATGATGTCTCCGAGCCGTTCGAAGGCATGCGTGGCGAGCATCTCGTGCCAGGCAGCCAGGGTCGGGAGGGCATTCGGAATCAGCGCAGGGGTGTTCATGATTGTTGGTCTCCTCGTTCGTTGTCCATCGGACGGCCATTATTATGCAACCAGTTGCACTAACGGGCAAAAGGTAGCACGAGGAAGTCGCTCTCGCAAGCCTGGGCTGCCTCGCGATGGTTCCGCCCGCCCGGCCAGTGACGCCTTGTCTACAATAAGCGCATTGCCGTTACCTATTGCCGGAGAGTCAGTGACCACTCAGCGCAGCGAGCCCAGCGCGGACGGACCGCAAGCCGCCTTGTTCGATGCCGACCTGGCCAGCTGGCGCAGCCATCCCGAGCGCGCATTCGATGGCTGGCTGGCGCGCAACGGCTTCCGCCACGGCACCAGCGTGGTCTATCGGGCCATGTGGGGAAAGTTGCTGCGCTGGTCCGCCGAACGCGGCCTGGCGCCACTATCCTGGTCGGCCGGCCAGATCGGCGAATTCCTGGACGAGCAGGATCTTCACAAAACTCATCGCTATCGATATACCAGACTGATCGAGCGAATCTATAACCACCTCGCCCATCTGCAGGAAGGCCTGCACAATCCGGCCAGCCAGGCGGTGCGCGCGCACCTGGCCGAAGGCGAAAATGATCCGACCGCCTTCCTGCTGCCCGGCGAGCGCGATTTGCTTATCGCGCGCGTGCTGGGGCCTGCCGGCGAGGCTGTGCCCGTTGGGGCCGAGGCTTCGCCTACGGAATGGAAGCGCGCTCGCGACGTTGCGCTGGTGGCGGTACTGCTGGGTGCAGGGCTGAAAGTGGGCGAAGTCCGTGCGCTGCGCATCCGGTCCATCGACAGGAGCCACACCGGCCGCGTGGTGCTGCACATGGCCAAGCCCGAGTCTGGCCGCACCTATGACGCGCCGCTGTTTGCATTCGCCCATGGGCCGTTGATGGCCTGGCTCTCCCTGCGGGAGGCGTCCGGCACGCTCGGCGAACTGGTGTTCCCGGCCATGCCCAGCGGGCGCCCGATGCATGCCGCATCCGTATACCGACGCGTGGAGTTGCTGCTCGATCAAGCCGGGGTGCTGTCGGCGCGCAGTGAACGGGCATCGCCGCAGACGCTGCGCAATACCTGCGGCGCTATGCACTTCGAGGCGGGCGCATCGCCGCCGACGGTTGCACAGTGGCTCGGCATGCGCGATTTCGAGTCCGGCTGGCGGCTGCGTGCCGCACATGAGGCGTGGGCGGCTCGGGCGGGGCTGTTGTCGCCTGGTAGTGCCCCGGGCGGCTGAGCCTGGTGCCCGCTGACGCGGCTGCCAGCGCGCCCGGGTGAGTGATAATGGCGAGTCTTCCGGCAATTGCGCCGCGGCCTGCGCTCGCTACCGACTGCCCGCCGTGGCCGATCTTCGCCCGTCCTTTGTTTATGCTTACCGGATTCCCATGACCCAGACTTTGCTTCTCACCGGCGCCACTGGCTATATCGCTTCACATACCTGGGTGGCGTTGCTCAATGCCGGCTACAAGGTGATCGGCCTCGATAATCTATGCAATAGCAGCCGTGTGGTGGTGGAGCGGATCGCAACGATTACCGGTCAGGCGCCGCATTTTGTCGAAGGCGATGTCCGCGACCGTGCGCTGCTGGATCGCCTGTTTGCCGAACACCATATCTCCGGAGCCATCCATTTCGCGGCGCTCAAGGCGGTTGGCGAATCCGTGAGCCAGCCGCTCGAGTATTACAGCAACAACCTGGACGGCCTGGTTACGCTGTGTGCCGCCATGCGCGATGCCGGAGTCAAGCAACTGGTGTTCAGTTCGTCGGCCACGGTGTATGGCAATCCCCATGCCGTACCGATTCTCGAGGATTTCCCGCTTTCGGCAACCAATCCGTATGGACAGACCAAGCTGATGGGCGAGCAAATCCTGCGCGACCTGGAAAAATCGGATCCGGAGTGGCGCATTGCCTACTTGCGGTATTTCAATCCGGTCGGCGCGCATGAAAGTGGCCTGATCGGCGAAGACCCGCGCGGTATCCCGAATAATCTCATGCCCTATGTCGCCCAAGTGGCCGGCGGCCGGCGCGAAAAGCTGATGGTATTCGGCGGCGACTATCCGACGACGGATGGCACCGGGGTTCGCGATTACATCCATGTCTGCGACCTCGCGGACGGACACCTGGCGGCTCTGGTCTGCCTGCGTGACCGCGGACAAAGCATGACGGTCAACCTGGGCACGGGCCGCGGCTACAGCGTGCTCGAGGTGGTGGCCGCATACGAACGCGCCAGCGGGCGCCCCGTGCCCCATGAGATCGTAGCGCGCCGGCCCGGGGACATCGCATCGTGCTATGCCGACCCGACTTTGGCTCACCGGTTGCTGGGCTGGCGCGCGCGCCATGATCTCGATCGCATGTGCGAGGACTCCTGGCGCTGGCAGTCGACCAACCCCAACGGGTTTGACGCCTGAGACCCTTGAGCGTACCCGTTTCTGCGTTGCCGCGGTGAGCGGCAGTCGCTGCAAGTAAAAACGCCACGGAGATTTCCGTGGCGTTTTTGTTGCGGCTATAGCGAGGGAATGTCAGCGGATCAGGAAATCGTCCACCGATTTGCCGGCCGCCAGGGCCTGGGTCAGCCAGCCCGGGCGCTTGCCGCGACCGGTCCAGGTGTTGCCGGCGCTGTCACGATAACGCACGGGCACCTTCCGGTTGGTGGCTTTCTTGCCGACCAGGGTCTTCACGCCAAAACCGAGATCTTCTGCCGTCAACCCATATTGGTCGATTTTTTCACGAATATCGGCAATCACTGCAGCCTGCTCACGCGCCTTGATTTCCTCGGCCTGCTTTTGCAGTTCGTTGATTTTCTGAACGATTTCCTGATAAGTCGCCATTTGATCCTCGGGTATCGGGTGGGTGCGGAATGTCGAAAAGCATTATATCGGGCCAACCTACGACTGCAAATCCTTTATGCACCCTGGCCAGGCAAAAATAGGAAGATTCTCCAGCGATTTTGCCATGAACTTTTCCCGTCGCGCCTTGTCACCCCGCAGTTTGGGCGTGCCCATGCTGATTGGGTTGGTGCGGCAGTATGCCGAAGCGGTCAAATCGTTCTCTCGTTTCTCACGGCACATTGTGGTGCGCGCCGATGGACTTTGCTGAAGCGCAAAAACACATAATCCAAGGCGGTTCTGGAAGAACTGCCGAAAATGCCATTTCCCGCGGTGTCCGATAACACGAAGAGCAGGGTCACGTGGCGTATGTTCGACATTTGAGGGCGTGGCGTCGGGTATTGGAGTCCGCTCAAGAACCAGGTGTGCCAGCCGTTATCCGGGCAGGGCGGATCGTCGGGGCGTCAGTCCGCCGTACCGGGACCAGGGGGTGGGTCCTGCAGACTGGCTACCGTCGCACTCATCATGTCATTTGAAAACAATATTCAGATCAAGACCCTGCTCAGGGGCGCCATGGCCGCGCTGTCTCTGTTGCTCATCCTGATGGGCGGGGTAGGGCTGCATGGGATTTCACAAAGCAATGACGCACTGAAGGAGACATACTCGAACCAGCTCGCTTCCACGATGGCACTGAGCGATGCCATGCTGGCCTCGACGCGCATGCGCCTGGCGCTTGACCGCAGCGTGATGCTGGGCGAGCAGGACGACCCGAAGGTCAGCGTCGACCGCTCAAAGGTGTTTGTCGAGGCAGCGGATTCCGCCTGGAACCGGTATATGAGCCTGCCGCAAGACGAGCAGGAAAAGGCGCTCGCCAGCGAGCTGGCACGCAAGCGCGCCGCGTTCATGGCGCAGGGCATCGAACCGCTGCAGCAGGCGGCCCTGGCGGGAAACAAGGAAGAGGCAGCGCGCCTGGCCATCAAGGTCCTGCCCGACCTGCAGCGCGCCATGTCCGCGGCGCATGAGCCCCTGCAAAAATTCCTGATGATGGCCGGTCAGGCCAATTTCGACGGGGCGCAGGCGCGCTTCGAGCGAATCCGCGTGCTTTCGATCGTGCTGATCATTGCCGGACTTGCGCTTGCGGGTCTGTGCACGGCAACGCTGAACCGCGCCATCGTCCGCCCGGTGGAGGAGGCGCTGAAGGTGATGGAGCGGATCGCGCGCGGCGACCTGACCTCGCGCATTACCACGGTGTCCCGGAACGAGGTCGGCCGCATGATCCAGGCGCTGGCTGCCATGCAGGAGAGCCTGCACAAGATCGTAGCCGAAGTGCGCGTGGGAGCGGACTCAATGGCCTCGGCAACCGAGCAGATCTCTACCGGCAACCTGGACCTGTCGCAGCGTACCGAGGAACAGGCCTCTTCGCTCGAACAGACCGCGGCCAGCATGGAAGAGCTGACCACGGTCGTGCGGCAGAACGCCGACAACGCCCGTCAGGCTGGCGTGCTGGCCGGCGAGGCTTCGCAAATTGCCCTCAAGGGCGGGGACGTGGTGGGCCGCGTGGTCGACACCATGAACGAGATCAACGGCGCATCGCGCAAGGTGGTCGAGATCATCAGCGTGATTGAAGGGATTGCGTTCCAGACCAACATCCTCGCGCTCAACGCCGCCGTCGAAGCGGCCCGCGCGGGCGAGCAGGGCCGCGGCTTCGCGGTGGTGGCCGGCGAGGTGCGCAGCCTGGCGCAACGTTCGGCGACGGCAGCCAAGGAGATCGAGGCACTGATCAGCGAATCCGGGCAGCGCGTGGAAAGCGGTACGCGTCTGGTGGCCGAAGCTGGCCAGACCATGGGCGAGATCGTGCAGGCCGTGCGCCGGGTCACTGACATCATGAACGAAATTGGTGCAGCCTCGCAGGAGCAGACCAGCGGCATCGAGCAGGTAAACCAGGCGGTCACCCAGATGGACCAGGTGACGCAGCAGAACGCCGCGCTGGTGGAAGAAGCCGCGGCGGCGGCCGGGTCGCTGGAAGAGCAGGCGCGCAAGCTGAAAAGCGTGGTTTCGGTCTTCAATCTGGGCGCCGCAGCCGGTACAGTCTCGCAGCCCGCCGCGAACGCGTTGCAGGCAGTCCGACCCAAGCCACGTGCGGCGGCGGTCGCGGCACGGCCGGTCCGGGTGGCCCCTGCTGTTGCCGCACAGGGCGGATCGGACGATGACTGGAGCGCTTTCTAGTACGGATGCGGTATTGCCTTGTTCACATCGCGTCCGCAAAGTGCCATGATGCGGGGTTTGCCCCGCATCGCCCGACCGTTCGCGCATTCTTCTAATTACAGCGCAATCGCATGATCGCCTTGAGTACCGCCCTTTTGCTGCTGGCCGCCCTGCTCGGCGTGGCCGCCGTTCTCGGCGGTCGCCAGGCCCGGGCGGGGGCTGGCGGCAGCCGCCCGTTGCGTACGCTGTCGTGGTTTGCCGCGTTGTCGTCGCAACTCACCGTGGGGCTGCCGTTCGTGGTGGTGATCGGCGCCGGTGGCGTGCCGGCGGCCAACGAGACGGCGCAGATGGCGGGAGCTTTCGCCGTCGCGGCGGCGGCTACCTCGGCGGGCAAACTGCTGTTCGACTGGCTCAAGCAGGGCGCCCGGCTCTGGCGCGGCGCGGCGATTGCCTCGGCGCTGGCAGGCGCGGGGCTGGTGGCCGTGGCCGGTACCCGGCTTGGCAGGGTTTGCGGCACGGCCTCCATGACCGCACGTGCCTGCATCGATGCCGCGGGGTTGCCGCATCCGGCCTGGCTGGCCGGTGGGCTGACCGCGCTGTGCGCGGTGATGTTCCTGGTCCACCGGGCGCAGTCGCGCGGGTGGGTCGCGGGGCCCAGGCGCAATGAGCCCGGCGTCGCCGACGATCTGTCGGATGACGCGGCGGGCGCGCTGCGCGTGGTCGAGTCTCGGCAAATCCGGCGCAGCGGCCGCATACCCGGGCGCCTGGTGGTGCGCCCCGGCGCGCGCGGCCAGGGCACCGTGGCCGAGTACAGCGTGGCGACCGCCATGCCGGATCGGATCGCCTTCGGCCGCTGGCTGGACCAGGCCATCGCGCAGGCGCGGCTGGCCGAAGGCAGCTGTGCCGTGCTGCTGATCCATGTTGCGGACTTCCGCGAAGTCGACGAAGTCTTCGAAGTGCGTGCCGACGACATCCTGGCGCAGGACGCCGGCGCACTGGCGCAGGCCGCGCTGGAGCCCCATGATTTCCTGGCCAGGCTGGCGCGGGACGAGTTCGCGGTCGGCGTGCCGGAGCTGGTCCACCACGGCCGCGCCCAGGAGCTGGGCTCGCGCGTGCTTGGCTCGCTGGCCGAGTTCGTGGCGGCACGCGGCCTGCAGATGCAGATCGGCGTGAATATCGGTATCGCCATCTATCCGCGCGATGCCAACACATCCGAGTCGCTGATGCAGGCGGCCCGCGTGAGCCTGAGCGAGGCCCGCGAAAGCGGCTCCAACCAGGTGCGCCTGTTCAACAGCGCGGCCGGCGAAAGAGCGCGCCGCACCCGCGTGATCCGGCGCGACCTCTGGACAGCGATCCAGGACGACGTGCTGTCGCTGCAGTTCCAGCCCAAGTTCGATGCCCGGCGGCGCATCCTGGTCGGCGCCGAGGCGCTTTGCCGCTGGCGCCACCCGGCGCTGGGCCAGGTCAGCCCGGCCGAGTTCATTGCCGTGGCCGAGCAGTCGAGCCAGATCGACAAGCTGGACGACTGGGTCATCGCGAGCGTATGCCGGTATGTGCGGCAGTGGCAGGACGCCGGGCTGCCGCTGGTGCCGGTGGCCATCAATGTATCGGGCCTGCGCTTTGCCAGCCGCAACTTTCCGCAATACCTGCTCGAGCAGATTCACCAGCACGACATCCCTCCCTCGGCGATCACGCTCGAAATTACCGAGACCGCGGCCATGAAGGACATCGGCAAGTCCCTCGAAACGCTGGCCGAGCTGCAATCGCTCGGCATCCAGGTGGCGCTGGATGACTTCGGCAGCGGCTATTCCAGCCTTGGCTACCTGAAGCGGCTGCGCGTGGGCACGCTGAAGATCGACCGGACGCTGATCGGTGGCCTCGATGCCGACACGCAGGGCCGCGCCATCGTCGGTTCCATGGTGGCATTGGCCCACGAACTGCGCATGAAAGTGGTGGCCGAAGGCGTGGAGTCATTGTCGCAGCTCGACATCCTCAACGAGATGGGCTGCGACGAGGTGCAGGGCTTCCTGCTGTCGCTGCCGCTGGACGCGGCGGGATTCGGCGAGGCGCTCGAACAGAAGGCCGCAGCCAAGGAAGTGCTCGCGGTACGGTGAGGCGCGGCGCTGCACCGGCTGCCTTCTTTTTTGGTTCTTCGCCGGAATGCGGGGAATGGGGGATGATGGGGTTGTCGCTCTTGGCATGCGCCGCTGTCTTGCCGGCGTCGCCGGCGAAACAGCGGTGCCCGCCAAGCACGACAACCCCATCCCCACCCATTCCACGCAATCCGACGAAGGCCCCCTTTCTTCTCAAGCCCGCACGCCAGCCTGCCGATAACCACATCGGCAGGCTGCCATCGCCGGGATGGCGATCGATAGCAGTCCGCGCCGGCCTGTCCGCCGCCGGTTGCGCCATGCCCCTGTCGGATCCAGCCGCCATGCGCTTTCGGAGTCGCCATGCCTCCCAGGTCAGTCCCCAGCATCCTCGTCGTCGACGATTCGCCGTCCCTGCGCCGCATGATTGCTGCATGCCTGCGCGCCGGCGGCTATGAGGTGACCGAGGCTGCCGATGGCGACCAGGCGCAGGCGCTGGCCATGGAGGCCAGCTTCGACATGCTGCTGACCGACCAGGTCATGCCGGGCATGGACGGATTAACGCTGATCCGCAACCTGCGCGCCACCGAGCGCTATGCGGGTATTCCCATCCTGATGCTGACTACCGAAGCCGACGAGCGCATCCGCGTGCAGGCACGCGACGCCGGGGCTTCCGGCTTCCTGCCCAAGCCGTTCGATCCCGAGCAGCTGATGGCCGCGGTGGCTGCGCTGGGCAGCTGAATGGCAATCCCCTACTAACGAAGGGGGCGGATTGTCTCGCGTAGCCCTTCAGGCTCTCGCCGGGCTGCCGTAAATAACAGGGGACAAAGTGAAAGTCCCCGTGCCGCTGCCGCCTGCATGCTGTCGGCGGGCACGAGTAACCAGCAGCCAAGCGGGGGGCAAGCAAGGATGAAGCATATCGACAAGGTGGAAGGCGCCGGCGAAGAATTCCTGACATTCACGCTCGGCCGCGAGGAATACGGCGTAGACATCCTGAAGGTCCAGGAGATCCGTGGCTACGAGTCCGTCACGCAGATTGCCAATGCGCCCGACTACATCAAGGGCGTGATCAACCTGCGGGGCAAGATCGTGCCGATCATCGACCTGCGCATCAAGTTCCGCCAGGACAAGGTCAGCTACGACCAGTACACCGTCGTGATCATCGTCGACCTCAGCGATCGCACGACCGGCATCGTAGTCGATGGCGTGTCCGACGTGCTGACGCTCTCCCCCGACCAGATCAGGCCCACGCCGCATTTCACGAGCGAGCTTGCGACCGACTATATCCGCGGGCTGGGCTCGGTCGACCAGCGCATGCTGATCCTGGTGAACATCGAGAAGCTCCTCAACACGGAAGAGCTCGCCGCGCTCGAAACGCTGTCCTGAGCAAGCCCCGAAGTCTTGCTTGCACCGGCCGCGGGCGCCTGGTCCGCCAGGCCCGGCCGGCGTTACCGGCACTCACCGGGTGCCGTCGCCCCCAAACCGCTTTGAGTTATGCCGCAGTCGCGGCCGTAGTGCCCGAAGCAAGCCGTTATTGTCATTCATGCGAAACAACCAACCCGTCACGCAAAACGAATACAAGCTTTCTCCCGACGATTACCTGATTTCGCGCACGGACCTGAAGGGCCGTATCACCTTTGCCAACCGCACGTTCGTCGAGGCGAGCGGCTTCAGCGCGCAGGAACTGATGGGCGCGCCGCACAACCTGGTACGACATCCCGACATGCCGCCGGAGGCGTTTGCCGACCTCTGGCAGAACATCCAGGCCGGCCGCTCGTGGGTGGGCGTGGTCAAGAACCGCCGCAAGAATGGCGATTACTACTGGGTCAGCGCGACGGTCACGCCAACCCATGTCGATGGCCGGCTGATGGGCTACACCTCGGTGCGTTCGATGGCGACGCCCGAGCAGATCAAGGCCGCGAGCGCCGCCTATGCAAGCTTTCGCGATGGGCGCGCGCACGGCCTGGCCATTCGCGAGGGCGCCGTGGTGCGCACCGGCCTGGCCGGCCTTTTCGGCCGCCTCAAGCGCCTGAACCTGCGCCGGCGCATCCTGTGGTCGCAGGCCGGCGGCCTGGTCTGGTTCCTGGCCGCGCTGCTGGCTGCCGAGGCCTTTGGCGGCGCCGCCGTCGCATCCGTGCGCCCATGGCTGTGGGGCGGCTTCGCCCTGGCCGTGGCCACTGCCTTTGTCACCGGCACGATGCTGCTGTCGCGCGTGCATCGTCCTGTGAGCGAGATGCTCGATTTTGCGCTGCGCATGGGCGCGGGCGACCTCACGACCAGTTTCGAACACCGCGCGGGCGACGAGGTCGGCGCGCTCGCGCAGGCCATGCAGACCATGCAGCGCAGCCTGCTGTCGGTCGTGCACGAGATCCAGGAAGGCATGGCCAGTATTTCGACAGCGACCCGTCAGGTGGCCGCGGGCAACAACGACCTGTCGCAGCGCACGGAGCAGCAGGCGGCATCGCTGGAAGAAACGGCATCGAGCATGGAGGAGCTGACCAGCACCGTGCGCCAGAACGCGGACAACGCGCGGCAGGCGAGCGGCCTGGCGGCGAACGCGTCGGAGACGGCGGTGCGCGGCGGCGAGGTGGTCGGGCGCGTGGTGCACACGATGGAAGAGATCAACGAAGCGTCGCGCAAGATCGTCGACATCATCGGCGTGATCGAAGGCATTGCGTTCCAGACCAACATCCTGGCGCTGAACGCGGCGGTGGAAGCCGCGCGGGCAGGCGAGCAGGGCCGCGGCTTTGCGGTGGTGGCGGGCGAGGTGCGCAGCCTGGCGCAGCGCAGCGCGAACGCGGCCAAGGAGATCAAGGGCCTGATCGGCGACACGGTGGCGCGCGTGGACAACGGCACGGCGCTGGTGGGCCAGGCCGGGACGACGATGGACGAGATCGTGCAGGCAGTGAAGCGTGTGACGGACATCATGGGCGAGATCAGCGCGGCGTCGGCGGAGCAGAGCTCGGGCATCGAGCAGGTGAACCAGGCGGTAGCGCAGATGGACGAGGTGACGCAGCAGAACGCGGCACTGGTGGAACAGGCCGCGGCCGCGGCCGGCGCGCTCGAAGAGCAGGCCGGGCGCCTGCGCGACGCGGTGGCTACGTTCCGCGTCAGCATGCAGGCGGAGGTGCGTCCGCAACGGCCGCGGCGCACCGACAAAGCGCAGGCGCCCAACCTGGCGCAGGCGTGAGATCGGCAGGACGCCCCGGCCGTGGCGGATCGCGCGCCGACGGGACGGGACGTACCCGGATCATTTCATATAAGGGGGTTCTATGCATTGGTTCAATCAGCTACGGGTGACGACCAGGTTGGTAGGGGGATTCTTGGCGGTTTCCGTGATCGGTGCCGTCATGGGCCTGCTTGGCGTTATCAATATGGGCCGCATGGCCGAGTGGACCGACAAGATCTACAACAATGATCTCCAGGCGTTGAAGGCGGTGCAGGATGCCAATATCAACCTGGTCTACGCCAGCCGCGCGCAGATCGCGCTGCTGTCGGCCTCTACCATGGGCGAGCGCTCGATGGAGAAGGAGCAGATCGTCAAGTCGCTTGGTCTGATGGACGAGCGAATCAAGCAAGTGGCCAGTAGTGTCACGCTGTCCAAAGGCAAGGCACTGCTCCAACAGTACGAGGCGCTGTCGCCCGCTTTCCACCAACGCATGAGCAAGTACGTGGAACTGGTCAGCAAGCAGCCGCTCGATACCTCGCAATTCGAAAGCACCGTGTTCTCTGAAAGCGCCGAACTGCTCAAGGACAGCCGCGCACTGGAAGACATCATGGCGCAGATGGTCAAGCGTCGGGATGAGCGCGCTCGCGGCAATATGGAGGAAGCGCACAGCGTCTACGCGAGCACTCGCCTCTGGATGCTGGCCCTGGTGCTGGGCGGGCTGGCCGTGTCGGTGCTATTCGGCCTGTTTCTTGCGCGCGCGCTGTCGCGCCAGCTTGGCGGTGAACCGGGCTATGCCGTGGATATTGCCAAGCGCATTGCCGACGGCGACTTCTCGGCCGATGTGAAGACGCGTGCCGGTGACCGCGAAAGCCTGGTCCATGCGATGAAGCAGATGCAGCAGCAGCTCTCGGGCATGGTGCGGGACTTCAAGGAGTCGGCCGAATCCATCGCCACGGCTTCGCGCGAGATCGCGGCGGGCAACAACGACCTGTCGCAGCGCACGGAGCAGCAGGCGGCATCGCTGGAAGAAACGGCGTCGAGCATGGAGGAGCTGACCAGCACCGTGCGCCAGAACGCGGACAACGCGCGGCAGGCGAGCGGCCTGGCGGCGAACGCGTCGGAGACGGCGGTGCGCGGCGGCGAGGTGGTCGGGCGCGTGGTGCACACGATGGAAGAGATCAACGAAGCGTCGCGCAAGATCGTCGACATCATCGGCGTGATCGAAGGCATTGCGTTCCAGACCAACATCCTGGCGCTGAACGCGGCGGTGGAAGCCGCGCGGGCAGGCGAGCAGGGCCGCGGCTTTGCGGTGGTGGCGGGCGAGGTGCGCAGCCTGGCGCAGCGCAGCGCGAACGCGGCCAAGGAGATCAAGGGCCTGATCGGCGACACGGTGGCGCGCGTGGACAACGGCACGGCGCTGGTGGGCCAGGCCGGGACGACGATGGACGAGATCGTGCAGGCAGTGAAGCGTGTGACGGACATCATGGGCGAGATCAGCGCGGCGTCGGCGGAGCAGAGCTCGGGCATCGAGCAGGTGAACCAGGCGGTAGCGCAGATGGACGAGGTGACGCAGCAGAACGCGGCACTGGTGGAACAGGCCGCGGCCGCCGCGGGCTCGCTCCAGGACCAGGCCGGTCGCTTGCAGACGGTGGTTGCAACATTCCGCCTGGCGGCGGACGGCACGCCCGCCGCAGCCCGCCTGGAGCCGGCGTCTGCGGTCCGGACGGTAGTCCGGCCGTCCGGCAAGGCCCGGCCGCAACCAGCGCGCAAGATTGCCTCTGGCAAGGAGGGCGCGGCAGCCGCTGCGACGGCACACGATGCCGCCAGTGAGCCGATGACCCAGCCGGCCGCAGCTGTCCACGCGGCACCGCGCCCGGCCGTGCTTGCCGCCGCGGATAACGGAGACTGGAGCGCGTTCTGAGCCCCGGCGGGCGGCAATCCGTTGCAACGGACTGCCGCCCGTCTTCGCCTTCAAAGCCATGAAAACCAATATCACCCTGGCCTTGTCGCCAGACGACATGGCCAGGCTGCGCAGGGATTACGACGACTTTGTCAGCCTGTCGACCGGCTTTGACAAGGACTTCCTGCCGCCTGAGTTCAATGACTTCCTGCGGGCCCGGCTGATCCAGCACGATGGTCCGTTGACCGAGCGCGCGGTCATGCGCTTGCTGGCCAGCGGCGAGTATGGCTGGGCGCGCAAGGTGTTCGACAAGCAGCTGCCCAATGCCCTCTCGTCGCTGATGCGTGATGCGCGGCGTTTTGGCTTTGGCCTGGCCGTCCAGTCGGACTGGACACCGCAACAGCGCTACGAACATGCGCGGGAATGGGCCGCGCAGGTGCTGGCCGAATGCGGTGCCGATGCAGCATTTACCGATGCGCTTGCCTCCCAGGTTGCCGCTTCGGCAGAAGACGTCAAAGTGCTGGAGGAGCGCATGCGCACGCCGGCATGGGTCCTGGCGGAAAGCCTGAGACAGCGCGCCTACGACCTGATGTACGCCTTGCAGACTGAGGAAAACGAGACACTGGGGCGTTCGCGCGTCGGAGAGCTGCGGGCCACGCTGACGCTGGCCCTGCAGTATGGGTCGATCCAGCTCGATGAAGCCAACCGCGTACTCGAACAGGCTGCGCGCGCGCGACCTCATCTGTTCCAGGAGACGCCCGACGATGTCTTTGCGCGGCTTGCCGCGTGGCTGCGGAGATTATTCAGTTCGCCGCATTCCAGTTCGTCAATAGTGGAATCCCGCTAGACGACGCTCTGTCAGCGAATGCAATGACTTAACCGTTGCAGTGTTGTGTTACATCAAATGTTGCAAGGCCGATTGGTTACAAAATTCGGTCAGCCATGTATCTTTCGTGCGACATTGGGGTTCCCCCCGCGTAAGTAGGGATTGGCATTGCGGGCGGATTGCCGATATAAACGTAACAGTTTCACTTACACTCTGTAACACTTGTAACGAATTGGTGCCGAGCAGTAAGTGCAATCGGGCTGAAGTTCCTTTTGTCGTACGTAGTACCCGTCTGATACGCATGTAAACGATCTGGTCGCCGGCAGCCCCTACAGGGACGCCGGTAAGCGCCGGACAAGCGCAAGGCGGGTTTTTGGTAGCGGGGAAAAATTGGAAAGCAGTGAAGTTCTCCAGGAGATCAGGGAGGTCAACCTCGCCTATCTGCTGCTCGCGCAACGCCTGGTGCGGGAAAACCAGGTCGAAGCCATGTTCAGGCTTGGTGTCAGCAAGGAAATTGCGGACATTCTCGCCAAGCTGACGTCGGCGCAACTTGTGAAGCTCGCGGCATCGAACATGGTGCTGTGCAGGTTCCGCTTTGACGACCATGCGCTCCTGTCCACACTCACCCACACGGCCAAGAGCCACGATATGCAGCAGATGCACGCTGCGATCCTGCTTGCCCGTCAGCCTGTGGAGTCGCTCAATTGACCGCGCTCCTGCAGGCCCCTGCGGCGCGCAGCATTGCCTGCGCGCCCGTCCCCAGCCGCAAGAGCGTACTTCAGGATGCCAACCAGACTCAGCTCGCCATCGAGCTGATCGGCCTGGGTGCGCGCCTGCAAGTGCTTGAGGCCGAGACCACGCTCTCGCGCGACCGGCTGATCCGCCTCTACAAGGAGCTGCGCGGCGTTTCACCGCCCAAGGGCATGCTCCCGTTCTCGACAGACTGGTTCACGACCTGGCTGCCGAATATCCACTCGTCGTTGTTCTTCTCCGCATACCAGTTCATGGTGCAGGAAGGCGAGACCGTGGGTGTTCGCGCCGTGGTGGCCGCGTACCGGCTGTATCTCGAGCATGTTTCGCTGCTCGGCGGCGAAATAGTCTTAAGTTTCACCCGTGCCTGGACGTTAGTACGGTTTTTCGAGAGCAATATGCTGCAGCTTTCCAGTTGCACGTGTTGCGGCGGAAAGTTCGTCACGCACGCCTATGAGCCGCACGCGAACTTCGTGTGCAGCCTGTGCCGTCCGCCATCGCGTGCCGGGAAGGTGAAGAAGCCCTCGAAGAACGCCGCCGCCTTGCAGACCGAAGCCTGATCCTGGTTGAGGTCCGCCTGGCTGGCAAGCTGCGCAGCACCGGCGGACCGGATCTCCAGTCCGCCCGTGCAACGGGCAATCGTGCGTGACTGACGCGCTTTTTTGACGGGGATCCGATCGTGCTAGTAGTTCTTGGCTATATCGTCGTGGTTGCGGCGGTGCTTGGCGGTTATGCCATGACCGGCGGCCACATGGGCGCGCTGTATCAACCGGCGGAGCTTCTGATCATCGGTGGCGCGGCCATCGGTGCTTTCATCGCCACCAACACCACCAAGGCCCTCAAGGCAACGCTCAAGGCGCTGCCTGGTCTGTTCAAGAGTTCCAAGTACAAGAAGGAACTGTACCTGGACGTCATGTCGCTGCTGTACGTGCTGCTGTCCAAGGCGCGTCGCGAAGGCATCCTGTTCCTCGAGAAGGAAATCGCCGACCCGGCTGCGAGCAGCGTGTTCAGCCAGTACCCGCGCATCCTGTCCGATCCCGTCGTGATGGAGTTCCTGACGGATTACCTGCGCATGATGGTCAACGGCAACATGAATGCGTTCGAGATCGAGGCCCTGATGGACCACGAGATCGAAACCTTCCGCCACGAGGCCGAGATTCCCGCTCATGCGCTGTCGCGCGTCGGCGACGCGCTGCCGGCCTTCGGCATCGTGGCGGCGGTGATGGGCGTGGTGCACGCGCTGGCTTCGGCGGATCTGCCGCCGGCCGAACTCGGCGCGCTGATCGCCCACGCCATGGTCGGTACGTTCCTGGGTATCTTGCTGGCCTACGGCTTCGTTTCGCCGCTGGCATCGCGCATCGAACTGCAGGTGTCGGAGAACGTCAAGGTCTACGAGTGCATCAAGGTCGTCCTGCTGGCTTCGCTCAATGGCTACGCGCCGCTGGTCGCCGTGGAGTTCGGCCGCAAGGTGCTGTACTCCACGGTGCGGCCGTCGTTCCTGGAGCTGGACGACCACGTCCGCGAAGTCAAGAGCCTGAGCTGATCCTGCCGAGCCAACGTCATGAGCAGCGCAAACGATATGCGTCCGATCATCGTCCGCAGGGCGAAGTCGCACGCCAGGCCACATGGCAACCACAGCTGGAAGATTGCCTACGCCGACTT
The DNA here is from genome assembly GCF_057798915.1 of Cupriavidus sp. 22TCCZM01-5. Taxonomy (NCBI): domain Bacteria; kingdom Pseudomonadati; phylum Pseudomonadota; class Betaproteobacteria; order Burkholderiales; family Burkholderiaceae; genus Cupriavidus; species Cupriavidus sp. 22TCCZM01-5. Next base: position 42,310 of record NZ_JBYOJR010000028.1, on the reverse strand, counting down.
CATGACGGCGATGATGGCGCTCTTCCTTGTGCTGTGGCTGCTGTCCAGTGCCAACAAGAAGACCCTCGAAGGGATTGCCGAATACTTCCGCATGCCGTTGAAGGTGGCGGTTGTCGGCGGTGAGAAAAGCAGCCAGTCGCCCAGCGTGATTCCGGGCGGCGGCCTGGACGTGATGCGCAAGGACGGCGAAGTCGCGCGTGCGCACGACAACGACCCGTCCGCCGAGCAGCGCCGCAACGAGTTCCAGGAGGCGCAGCGCCTGCGCGCGTTGAAGCACAGGCTCGAGGAGATTATCGAGAACAACCCGATGCTCAAGCAGTTCCGCCCGCAACTGCTGCTCGACATCACCAGCGAAGGGCTGCGCATCCAGATCCTCGATACGCAGAACCGCCCGATGTTCCGTACCGGCCGTGCAGAGGTGGAGCCGTATATGCGCGCCATCCTGCGCGAGATCGGTCCTGTGCTCAACGAACTGCCCAACAAGGTCAGCCTTTCCGGCCATACGGATGCCGCCAACTATTCCAACGGCGAGCGCACCTACAGCAACTGGGAACTGTCCAGCGATCGTGCCAATGCCTCGCGCCGCGAGCTGGTTGCCGGTGGCATGCAGGAAGGCAAGGTGCTGCGCGTGCTGGGGCTGGCGGCCACCATGCCGCTGGACAAGAGCGACCTGCTGGCACCGGTGAACCGGCGTATCAGCATCGTGGTGCTGAACCAGAAGGCGCAGGCCAGGTTCGAGGCGGAGAACGCCAGCGCAGCGGAGGTCACGGTGCAGGCCCAGGCCGGCAAGGCCGCCAGCGCGATGCAGGAAGGGTTGGCCGCGTCCGCACCGGCGGCGCCGAAGTCAAAGACGGAATGATGCATCGCTGCCTTGCACGGCAGCGATGCTTAGCGCAGTAACCAAGTGAGTCAGGACGCCAATGTCTGTCGATATCGATATCACACAGTTTTACCAGACCTTCTTTGAAGAGGCGGAAGAACTGCTCGTTGAAATGGAGCAGTTGCTGCTCGGCCTGGACATCGAGTCGCCCGACCCGGAAGACCTCAACGCGATCTTCCGTGCCGCGCACTCGATCAAGGGCGGCGCGGCCACCTTCGGGTTCGCGGCGCTGACCGAAACCACGCATATCTTCGAGAACCTGCTGGACCGTACGCGCCGCCAGGAACTGGCATTGTCCAGGACCATCATCGACACCTTTCTGGAAACCAAGGACGTGTTGCAAGAACAGCTCAACGCCTACCGAAACGGTACCGAACCCGATCCGGAAACGCTGGCGCGCATCTGCGCCGTGCTGCAGCAGCTTGCCCAGGAGGCAAATGGCGAGGCCGCACCCGCACCGGCACCTGCCGCCGCGGCTGCACCCGTGGCGGCGCCCGCCGCTCCTGCTGCCGGTGGTGGCCTGAAGGTCCGGTTGATCAAGGTGTCCGCCGCCGACCAGGCGCTGCTGCGCGAAGAGCTTGCCAACCTCGGCGAGATCACCGGCCAGCAGGAAGAGAACGGCGAACTGGTGATCTGGCTCGACAGCCAGTGCGGCGCCGACGACATCATCGCGGTCTGCTGCTTCGTGATCGATGCCGACCAGATCGTGGTCGAGGCAGCCAGCGCATCGCCTTCGGCCACCGTGCCGGCAGCAGCGCCCGCCGCGCCACCGGCGCCGGCCCCGGCCGCACCGGCAGCCGCCGCGCCGGCGGCGCCCGCGGCCAAGGAGAAGGAAAAGGCCAAGCCGGCTGCCGCCGCCGCGCACAACCAGGAATCCGGTTCGATCCGCGTGCCGACCGAGAAGGTCGACCAGATCATCAACCTGGTGGGCGAACTGGTGATTACCCAGTCGATGCTGGCGCAGACCGCGTCCTCGCTCGACCCGGTGCTGTTCGACCGGCTGTTCTCCGGCATGGGCCAGCTCGAGCGCAATGCGCGCGACCTGCAGGAGGCCGTGATGTCCATCCGCATGATGCCGATGGACTATGTGTTCTCGCGCTTCCCGCGCCTGGTGCGCGACCTGGCCGGCAAGCTCGGCAAGCAGATCGACCTGGTGACGTTCGGCAAGGCCACCGAACTCGACAAGAGCCTGATCGAACGCATCATCGACCCGCTGACCCACCTTGTGCGCAACAGCCTGGACCACGGCATCGAGACGCCGGACAAGCGCGTGGCCGCGGGCAAAAACCCGACCGGCCAGCTGATCCTGTCCGCGCAGCACCATGGCGGCAACATCGTGATCGAGGTGAGCGACGACGGCGGCGGCCTGAACCGCGAGCGCATCCTGGCCAAGGCGATCCAGAACGGCCTGCCCGTCTCCGAGAACATCAGCGACGAGGAAGTCTGGCAACTGATCTTCGCGCCGGGATTCTCGACGGCCGAAGTGGTCACCGACGTGTCCGGCCGCGGCGTGGGCATGGACGTGGTCAAGCGCAACATCCAGGAAATGGGCGGCCACGTGGAGATCAGCTGCCGTCCGGGCCTTGGCACCACCATCCGCATCGTGCTGCCGCTGACGCTGGCGATTCTCGACGGCATGTCGGTCAAGGTCGGCGAGGAAACCTTCATCCTGCCGCTGAACTGCGTGATGGAGTCGCTGCAGCCCAAGTCCGAGGACATCCATACCGCGGCCAATTCCGATCGCGTCATGCATGTGCGCGGCGAGTACCTGCCGCTGCTCGAGATGCACCGGGTCTTCAACGTCGCCGACGCACTGCAGGAGCCGACGCAGGGGATCGCCGTGATCCTGCAGGCAGAGGGCAAGCGCTTTGCGCTGCTGGTGGACCAGCTCATCGGCCAGCACCAGGTCGTGCTTAAGAACCTCGAAACCAACTACCGCAAGGTGCCATGCATTTCCGCCGCCACCATCCTGGGCGACGGCAGCGTGGCGCTGATCGTCGATGTCGGCGCGCTGCAGCGTACCGGCGTGCGCCGGCAGGAACCTGCGCTGGCGCAGTAATCGTCCAACCAAAGGAGAACTAGACATCATGGCCGGCATCGGACAGATCGATACCCCCGGAAGCGAGGCTTCGGGCCAGGAATTCCTGGTCTTCACGCTGGGGACGGAAGAATACGGCATCGACATCCTCAAGGTGCAGGAGATCCGCAGCTACGAGACCGTCACGCGTATTTCCAGCGCGCCCGACTTCATGAAGGGCGTGACCAACCTGCGCGGCGTGATCGTGCCCATCGTCGACCTGCGTTTGAAGTTCCGCCTGGGCAACGTACGCTACGACCACCAGACCGTGGTGATCATCCTGAACGTGGCGGGCCGCGTGGTGGGCATCGTCGTTGACGGCGTGTCCGACGTGCTCACGCTGACTGGCGACGCCATCAAGCCGGCGCCGGAGTTCGGCGTGTCGGTGTCCACCGAGCACCTGACGGGGCTGGCCACGGTCGAGGGCCGCATGCTGGTGCTGATCGACATCGAGCGCCTGATCACCAGCCCGGAGATGGAACTGATCGAAGCCGAGGCCGCCTGAGCGGCGCGCCCCCTGCAGCGATCCGCAGCCTGTAGCGTTACCAAGCATTGCCACGCGAACCCATGACGCCCAATCGTACCGCCGCCAGCCTTCTCCAGGGCGCGACCGCCGCCACCGCGACGGCAGCAGCCCTGCGGCGCGACGAGTCGCGCGATTTCCTGCTGACGGAGCGCGACTTCGAGAAGATCCGCGGGCTGATCCATCGACGCGCGGGCATTTCGCTGGGCAGCCACAAGCGCGAGATGGTGTACTCGCGCCTCGCGCGGCGCCTGCGCGCGCTGCAACTGGCCGACTTCGCCAGCTACCTGGCTATCCTGGATGCGGACGACGCCTCGCCGGAGTGGGAGTACTTCACCAACTCGCTCACCACCAACCTGACGTCGTTCTTCCGCGAGGCGCATCACTTTCCCTTGCTCGCCGAGCACGCCAAGAAGACCGGAAGGCCCTACAGCGTCTGGTGCTGCGCGGCATCGACGGGTGAAGAGCCATACTCGATCGCGATCACGCTGGCCGAGGCGCTTGGCGATCGGGCGGCGACGGTGCTGGCCACCGATATCGACACACAAGTACTGGCCAAGGGACGCGCGGGTGTGTACTCGGAAGAACAAGTCGCGCGCCTCTCGCAAGAGCGGCTCAAGCGTTTCTTCCTGAAAGGCACCGGCCAGCGCGCCGGCTCGGTCAAGGTCAAGCCTGACCTCGCATCCGCCATCACGTTCGAGCCGCTCAACCTGCTCGCGCCTGACTGGGGCATGCGCGAGCGCTTCGACGTGATCTTCTGCCGCAACGTGATGATCTACTTCGACAAGCCGACGCAGGGCCGCATCCTGGAGCGCTTTGCGCCCTTGCTCAAGCCGGGCGGGCTGCTGTTCGCCGGCCACTCGGAGAACTTCTCGTACGTCACGCGCGCGTTCCAGCTGCGCGGGCAGACTGTGTACGAACTGGCGTCGGACGCCGTGCGCGCAGGAAGGTCCTGATGCGTACGCCCCATCTGCCGGAAGCCATTGCCACGCGCAAGTACTATGACCGCGAGTTCGATCGGCAGGCCATCAAGCTGCTGCCGAACGAGTACTACGTGACCGGCGAGGACGTGGTGCTGACAACCGTGCTTGGCTCCTGCGTGGCCGCGTGCATTCGCGACGAGAAGGCCGGCGTTGGCGGCATGAACCATTTCATGCTGCCCGATGACGAGGGCGGCACCGCGGACCGCATGCTGTCCGCGTCGATGCGCTATGGCTGCTACGCGCTGGAAGTGCTGATCAACGAGCTGCTCAAGATGGGCGCGCGGCGCGAACGGCTGGAAGCCAAGGTCTTCGGTGGCGGCGCCGTACTGGCCAACATGACCACGCTGAACATTGGCGACCGCAACGCGGATTTCGTGCTGCGCTACCTGAAGACGGAAGAAATCCGCGTGGCCGCGCAGGACCTGAGAGGGCCGCATGCGCGGCGCGTGAGCTATTTCCCGGTCACCGGCCTGGCTCTGGTGCGGCGCCTGACGCGCCAGGACGACCAGGTCTCGGTGGAGCGCGACGAGCGCGCACTGGCGCGTGCCATTGCCACGTCCGGCACGGCGCCGGCACGCGGCGGAGAATTGTTTGCGCGCGCTTCGGCAACGCGCGTGTCCTCCTGAACGAACCGAAAGTACAACAGATATGACTGCCGCCAAGATCAAGGTGCTGTGCGTGGATGATTCCGCGCTGATCCGCAGCCTGATGACGGAGATCATCAACAGCCAGTCCGACATGGAGGTGGTCGGGACTGCCCCGGATCCGCTCGTGGCACGCGACATGATCAAGCGCCTGAACCCGGACGTGCTCACGCTCGACGTGGAAATGCCTCGCATGGACGGGTTGGATTTCCTCGAGCGGCTGATGCGCCTGCGTCCGATGCCGGTGCTGATGGTGTCATCGCTGACCGAACGTGGTTCCGAGATCACCATGCGTGCACTGGAGCTGGGTGCGGTGGACTTCGTCACCAAGCCAAAGCTGGGCATCCGCGACGGGCTGATGGAGTACACCGACACCATCGCGGACAAGATCCGCGCCGCGTCGCGCGCACGCGTGCGCCAGGCACAGGTGCCCGAGAGCGGCAAGGCCGCGGCCGCGCCGATCCTGCGCAGCCCGCTGCTGTCGACCGAGAAGCTGATCATCCTGGGTGCGTCGACGGGCGGCACGGAGGCGATCAAGGACTTCCTGATGCCACTGCCGCCGGACAGCCCGGCGGTGCTGATCGTGCAGCATATGCCGGCTGGCTTTACGCGCTCGTTCGCGCAGCGCCTTGACGGTCTGTGCCGCATTACGGTAAAGGAAGCCGAGCACGGCGAGCGCGTGTTGCCGGGCTACGCCTACATTGCACCCGGCGATTCGCACTTGCGCCTGGCACGCAGCGGCGCCAACTACGTGGCCCACCTGTCGCAGGAAGCGCCGGTCAACCGTCATCGTCCGTCCGTGGACGTGCTGTTCGACTCCGCGGCCGAGCACGGCGGCAAGAACGTGATCGGGGTGATCCTGACCGGCATGGGCAAGGATGGCGCCAAGGGCATGCTGCGCATGCGCGAAGCGGGAGCCTACAACCTGGCACAGGATGAGAGTACCTGCATCGTGTTTGGCATGCCGAAGGAGGCGATTGCCGCCGGTGGCGTGCATGAAGTGGTGCCCCTGCACTCGATGACCCAGCGCGTGATGGCGCGGCTGGCGACCTACGGGACCCGCGCGCAACGGGTCTGAGATAGCGGGTCCGGACCGGACCTGATAAACCAACGACATTCCACCACTGCATCTACCGGAGCCTTCAAAGTGGACAAGAGCATCAAGATCCTTGTGGTCGACGACTTCCCGACCATGCGTCGGATCATCCGCAACCTGCTCAAGGAACTGGGCTTCAACAACGTCGAGGAAGCCGAGGACGGCGCCGCCGGCCTGGAGAAGGCCAAGGACGGCAGCTTCCAGTTCGTGATCTCGGACTGGAACATGCCCAACATGGACGGCCTGAGCATGCTGCAGGCGATCCGCGCCGACGCTGCCATCGGCAAGACCCCCGTGCTTATGGTGACGGCCGAGGCCAAGAAGGAAAACATCATTGCCGCGGCGCAGGCCGGCGCCAACGGCTATGTAGTCAAGCCGTTCACCGCCGCTACGCTGGACGAGAAGATCACGAAGATCTTCGAGAAGCTGGGCGGCTGAAGCCAGGGAGCGCCTCATGACTCCGACTATTCCGAATGATTCCGCCGAGCAGCTGATCCATCGCATCGGCAACCTGACGCGGATGCTGCGCGACAATATGCGCGAGCTCGGCCTTGACAAGGAAATCGAGCGCGCCGCCCAGGCCATTCCCGACGCACGCGACCGCCTGAACTACATCGCGGCCATGACCGAGCAGGCGGCGGAACGCACGCTTAACGCCGTGGAGCTGGCACAGCCGATCCAGTCCGGCCTCGAGCAGCAAGCCGAAGCCCTGGACAAGCGCTGGGACGCCTGGTTCGAAACGCCGGTGGAGCTGGCCGACGCACGCACGCTGGTGCTCGACACCCGCGCCTTCCTGACTGAGGTGCCCAAGCAGGCCCGCGCGACCGGCACGCACCTGCTGGACATCATGATGGCGCAGGACTTCCAGGACCTGACCGGCCAGGTGATCAAGAAGATGATGGACATGATCCGCACGCTCGAGCATGAACTGCTCCAGGTGCTGATCGAGAACGTGCCGAGCGAGCGGCGCACGGAAGTGCAGACGGCCACGCTGCTCAACGGCCCGCAGATCAACCCCGAGGGCAAGGCGGATGTGGTGTCCGACCAGTCCCAGGTGGATGACCTGCTGGCCAGTTTGGGCTTTTGACCGCGCCGCCTGGTTCCTCCCCTCTCCCGCAAGCGGGGGAGGGAGCACCCAACTGGTACGGGTAAGGTCCGTCGTTATCTGACGCGTCCCCGCAGCCCGACCGGTGCGGCTCTCTTCTTCTCGAGCTAAAGTCGGCCTGCCCGGCTGCCGTTAACTCCCCGCCGGTGCTCATTTTCCAAACAGCACCGAAATCCCCCGCCTTTTCCCCTGAATGCCCACACGGGCACGCTTCGATAATCCTCGCTGACCCATGGCGGCTATTGCGTGCCGCCCTGACCGTCCTGTCACGGAGCGTGGATGTCCGAAGAAAGCGATCTCGAGAAGACCGAACCCGCCTCAGCCCGGCGCCTCGAAAAGGCGCGCGAGGAGGGGCAGGTCGTTCGCTCGCGCGAGCTCGCCACGTTCATCATGCTGATGACCGGTGTGACCGGCCTGTGGACGCTCGGTGGCGTGCTGGGCCGCACGCTGGACGCAGTCATGCGGCAGTCCCTGCGCTTCGAACCTGCCACCGCGTTCGATACCTCGCGCATGCTGTCGCGCTTCGCGAATGTGATCTGGGAAAGCCTGCTCGCATTCCTGCCCTTGCTGCTGCTGTTCGGCGCGGCTGCCCTGGCGGCGCCGTTGCTGACCGGGGGCTGGACCTTCTCCACCAAGGCGCTGGCGCCCAACTTTGGCCGCATGTCGCCGCTCTCGGGCCTGGGCCGGCTGTTCTCCGTGCATTCGCTGGCAGAACTGTTCAAGGCCATCGCCAAGTCCTTGCTGGTTGGCAGTGTCGGCGCCTGGGTGGTGTGGCACCGGCTGCCCGACGCCATCGCGCTGATGAACGCGCCGGTTCAGGAGGCACTGCTGCACATGCTGGACATGGTTCTGCGCTGCTGCCTGCCGGTGGTGCTGTCCCTGCTGGTCGTGGCCGCCATCGACGTGCCGTGGCAGTTCTGGGAGCACTTCAAGAAGCTGCGCATGAGCAAGGAAGAGGTCAAGCAGGAGAACAAGGAAAGCGAAGGCGACCCGCATATCAAGGGCCGCATCCGCCAGCAGCAGCGCGCCATGGCGCGGCGCCGGATGATGGCGGAAGTACCCAAGGCCGATGTCGTGGTCACCAACCCCACGCACTTTGCCGTGGCGCTGCGCTACGAGGAAGGCCGCATGGGCGCGCCGCGCGTGGTGGCCAAGGGTGCTGACGAAGTCGCCGCGCGTATCCGCGAACTGGCGGCCGAGCACCGCATTCCGCTGATGTCCGCGCCGCCGCTGGCGCGCGCGCTGCACCGGCACGTGGAACTGAACCAGGAAATCCCGGCCGGCCTCTACACCGCCGTGGCCGAAGTCCTGGCCTGGGTCTATCAACTGAAACACTGGCACTACTCGCAGGGCCCGCAGCCGTCGGCGCCCAGCGATCTCCTGGTGCCCGATGAACTAGCCGTTCCGGAAAGCCGCGCATGAACGCTCTGAACTCCCTGTTGAAACTGCCGGGCCTGCGCAACGCCGGCCAGCTGAAGGCGATGACCGGGCCGCTGCTGATCATCATGATCCTCGGCATGATGGTCCTGCCGCTGCCGGCCTTTGTGCTGGACCTGCTGTTCACGTTCAATATCGCGCTGGCCATCATGGTGCTGCTGGTCAGCATGTACACGCAGAAGCCGCTTGATTTCGCGGCTTTTCCGGCGGTGCTGCTGTTCACCACGCTGCTGCGGCTGTCGCTCAATGTGGCTTCGACGCGCGTCGTGCTGCTGGAAGGCCATACCGGCCCGGACGCGGCCGGCAAGGTGATCGAGGCCTTCGGCCACTTCCTGGTCGGCGGGAACTTTGCGGTCGGCATCGTGGTGTTCGCGATCCTGGTGGTGATCAACTTCATGGTGATCACCAAGGGTGCGGGCCGTATTGCCGAGGTGGGTGCGCGCTTCATGCTGGACTCCATGCCCGGCAAGCAGATGTCGATCGACGCCGACCTGAACGCCGGCCTGATCAACGAAGAGCAGGCCAAGAAACGCCGCGCCGAAGTCGCGCAGGAGTCGGATTTCTACGGCGCCATGGACGGTGCCAGCAAGTTCGTGCGCGGCGACGCCGTGGCTGGCCTGCTGATCATGTTCATCAACGTCGCCGCCGGCATGGTGGTGGGCATGGTCCAGCACGACCTGGACTTCGGCACCGCCGTGCACAACTACACGCTGCTGACCATCGGCGACGGCCTGGTCGCGCAGATCCCGGCACTGGTGATCTCGACCGCGGCCGGCGTGATCGTATCGCGCGTGTCGAACGAGCAGGACGTGGGCGAACAGCTCACAGGCCAGCTCTTTGCCAACCCGCGCGTGCTGTACCTGACCGCCGGCATCATCGGCATGATGGGCATCATTCCCGGCATGCCCCATATCGCCTTCCTGCTGCTGGCCGGCGGCATGTTCTGGGTGGGGCGCCATCTGGCGCGCCGGGCGGTCGCCGCCGAGCAGACCAAGCGGCGCGAGGAGCGCGCGCCTGCGGCCGTCCAGGAATCGACGGAAGCCAGCTGGGACGACGTCACGCTGGTGGATCCGCTCGGCATGGAAGTGGGCTATCGCCTGATCACGCTGGTGGACCGTGCGCAGGACGGCGAGCTGCTCGGCCGCATCAAGAGCATTCGCAAGAAGGTGGCGCAGGAGATCGGCTTCCTGGTGCCGGTCGTGCATATCCGCGACAACCTCGAACTAAAGCCGAACGCATACCGCATCACGCTCAAGGGCGTAGAGATCGGGCGTGGCGAAGCCATGCCGGGCCAGTGGATGGCGATCAACCCGGGGCAGGTCAGCGGCACACTGCCAGGCGCGGTCACGCAGGATCCCGCCTTCGGCCTGCAGGCGGTCTGGATCGACGCCGGCATGAAGGAGCAGGCGCAGGCCTACGGCTACACGGTGGTGGATGCCAGCACCGTGGTGGCCACGCACCTGAACCACCTGATCCACATGCACGCCGCCGAACTGCTGGGCCGCCAGGAAGTGCAGATGCTGCTCGACCGCATTGCCAAGGAAGCGCCGAAGCTGACCGAGGACCTGGTGCCCAAGACCATCTCGCTCACGGCGCTGCAGAAGATCCTGCAGAACCTGCTGGACGAAGGCGTGCCCATTCGCGACATGCGCACCATCCTCGACGTGATTGCCGAGCATGCCCCGAAGATCGGCGACCCTAACGAGCTCACCTCGCTGGTGCGCCAGTCGCTGGGCCGGGCCATCACGCAGCAGCTGTTCCCCAATGGCGCGGACCTGCAGGTGATCGGCCTCGATGCGGGCCTGGAGCGCGTGCTGTCGCAGGCCTTGACCAATGGCGGTGGCATCGAGCCGGGGCTGGCCGATGCCCTGCTGCAGCAGACCCAGGGCGCCGTCGTCCGGCAGGAGCAGATGGGCCTGGATCCGGTGCTGCTGGTGCCGTCGCAGCTGCGGCCGCTGATGGCGCGCTTCCTGCGGCGCACCATGCCGCAGTTGAGGGTGTTGTCCCATGCTGAAGTGCCGGACAACCGCAACATCCGCATTACTGCAATGATCGGCGCGTGAGGAACGCAAGATGAGCGTAGCGAAATTCGTCGCGGCCAACGGCCGTGAAGCCATGCGCAAGGTGCGCGAAGCCATGGGCCCCGACGCCGTGGTGCTGTCCAACCGCACCATCGATGGCGGCGTGGAGATCGTCGCCATGCGCGATACCGATCTCAGTGCCGCATCGGCCGGTGCGCAGGTCTACGTGGCCCCCGAGCCGGTTGTGGCAGCGGCTGAGCCGGCTGCCATCGGTGACCTGCGCGGTGAGCTGCAGTCCATGCGCGCGTTGCTCGAACGCCAGCTGGCGGGCCTGGCTCCGGCGGCCGCTACCGCAGCAGTGGCCGCGGGTGACCCGCTGCGCGAGTCGCTGTTCGCGTGGATGGTCGGAGCTGGATTCTCGGCGCAGCTCGCGCGCACGCTGCTGGCGAGGTTGCCGGTGGGCTGCGACCGGCCGGCCGCCATGACATGGATTCGCGCCGAACTCGCCAGCAAGGTGCCTGTGCTCGGCAATGAGGACGCCTTGTTCGACCAGGGCGGCGTGCTAGCGCTGATCGGGCCTACCGGCGTGGGCAAGACCACCACCACGGCCAAGCTCGCGGCGCGCTACGTGCTGCGCCACGGCCCCGAGCGCCTGGCGCTGCTGACCACTGACAGCTTCCGTATCGGCGCGCATGAGCAGCTGCGCATCTACGGCGACATCCTGGGCGTGCCCGTGCACGCGGTGAAGGATGCCGCCGACCTGCGCTTCGCCCTCGCGGCGATGAAGGACAAGCACCTGGTGATCATCGATACCGTCGGCATGAGCCAGCGCGACCGCAACCTGTCCGAGCAGATTGCCATGCTCGCGGGCGTGCAGGCGCCGGTGCAGCGCGTGCTGCTGCTCAACGGCGCCAGCCACGGCGACACACTCAACGAAGTGGTGCATGCCTACCGCCATGACGCCATGCCGGAAGGCGGTGGCGTCGACGGCTGCATCATCAGCAAGCTGGATGAAGCCACGCACCTGGGCTCCGTGCTGGATGTGGTGATCCGCCACCGCTTGCCGGTGTTCTACGTATCCACCGGCCAGCGCGTGCCGGAACACCTCGAACTTGCGAATGGCGCCGCGATGGTCGAGCGCGCCTTTCTCACGCCGCGCCGCGGTTCCGTGTTCGCCGACGCCGACGCCGCGCGCAGGCAGGCAGGCGGCCTGGAGGACGCGCCGGCCCGCCAGGGCGGAGCCGACGACGTGCTGCGTTCGCTGACCGACAGCACGGACGCGCTGAGCCAGTGTGTAAGCGAGCTCAGCGCCGCGCGGCATGGCTTCGACCTGGCACGCCAGCTATGGCAGCAGCGCGCGGCCGATGCGCCCACGCTGCGACCGATGGCGCAGCAGGTGCGCGAGGCCGTCTGCCGCGACGTGAACCGCGAGTGCGACCAGTTCGTGCTGTCGCTGGCCGCCACGCTGCAGGTGCCGGTGCCCGGGCGCCGTGCGCCGCAGTCGATGCTGCATACGCTCTGGCTTGGCGATCGCACCGGCATGCCGCTGGCCGCGACGGTCACGCCTGCCGGCCGCGCCGGCCAGGCCATGGGTGAAGCGGACGCCGAGGCTGCCACGCTGCGCGCCACGCTTGGCGCGGCCCGGCCTGTGGTCCATCTCGTCGATGCGCTGCCGGCGGGTGCTACGCTGGCGCGCTGGCACCAGTCCGGCGAACGCTGGGTGGCCGCCGCGCGCAAGACCGCGCGTGTCCTCTGCGGCGGCTCGGCCTGGAAGCTGGATGCCCTGGCGGAAACGCTGACGTTCCACGCCGTGGGCGAAGTCCCGGTGCGCGGCCGCGAAGCCGTGCAGTGGCTGGCAACGGCTGAAGTGCGCGTGCCGGAAGGCCCCGTGCGCGGCCGCGGCGCGCCGGAAGGCGGCATCGATGCGCATCTCGTGATCGCGAGGACAGTCGACTACGCCTCGGGCGAGCTGCTCGAGACGCGCTACCTGCTGTGCGATCCGCAACTGTCGGGGCAGGCCGCTCATGTTGCGCGCTGGTCGCTGTGGGCTGACAGCGCTGAAGCCCAGCTCCGCACGCTGCGCCATGCGCTGGATCATTTTGCGCAAGATGGCGAAGGCGCCAGCGCTGCTGGTGGCGGCCTGGCCGCGCTCCAGCTCGGGCTGACCGCACTGCGCCTGGAACACTCGCCGACGGCCACCGCACCGGCCTTCCTGGCTCGCCTGGCAGGCCGGACTGGCACGCGTCAGCCGGGCAGTGCGGCGGTGGCCGGCCCGGTGCTGAACGAAGGCATGGGCCGGCTGCTGGCCTTGCTGGACGTGCTGGAGAACTATCCGGGGCGACAGTCTGTCGACACCGCCGTCACCCCTGACGCCGTCGACAGCGCCGATGCCGGTGTTGCCGCCGGTTCCGCGGAACCGGTGGTGCCATCGCAGGACGATGCGATGACCGGGCTGCCCCAGCTCATGGCTCCGGGAGTGCCGTCGTGAGTACGCTCGCGATGGACCAGGCGGAGAGCCTGCGACGCATGCTGGCGCCGCGCGTGACGCGCCGGATCGCCGTGGTGGGCAGCGAACAGGGTGCCGGCGCGACCACCATTGCATCGGGCCTGGCGCAGGCATTGGCGATGCAAGGCGAACGCGTGCTGCTCGTCGATGAAGCCACGGCAGGCCACGCCGTGCGGCTCTCTGGCGCGGAACCCGCCGGAACGCTTGCGGACGTGCAGGCGGGACGCCTGACGCTGGAGGCAGCGCTCGGCGTGCGCCCGGCCGGTGCTGTCGCGGTGCTGCCGGCTGGCCAGGCATTGCCGAACGGGGCCCAAACCATGGCTTCGCTGTCCGGCTTTCGCACTGTGCTGCTCGATGCCGCGACGGATGCCGATGGCGCGCTCTCGGCGCTGGCCGGTGCCGCACACAATGTGCTGGTGGTGATGCGCCCGGAGCTGGCCTCGATCACCGCGGCCTATGCCTGCATCAAACGCCTGCACCATCTGTACGCGTGCCGGCATTTCCACCTGATCGTCAACATGGCGGCCACCGAGGCCGCGGTGCAGGCGATTACCGGGAACCTGGCACGCACGGCGCGGCAATATCTGGGCGTCGAGATCAGCAGTGCTGGCTGGCTGCCGGCGGATCCGCTGGTGACCCGCAGCGTGCAGCTCGGGCGCTGCGTGGTCGAAGCCTACCCGGCCGCGCCAGCCACGACCGCGTTGCGCCGGGCCGCCAGTGGTGTCGGCGCATGGCCATTGCGCGCCGAGCCGGCCGCGCCGGCGGCACAAGCAGCCGTGGCGGCCTGACGTCATGACCGTTCGCAACAGACAACGCCCCTGACCCGCCGGCCCGCCGCGCGGGCAGGCTTTGCAAGCAAGCATTCACGAGAATTCCACCATGTACACGATCCAGGGAAAGCTCGAACAGGCCGACGTGGTCAAGACCCACGCGCAGCTGGTGCGCCGCATCGCGCTGCAACTGGCCGCCAAGCTGCCGGCCAGCGTGCAGATCGATGACCTGATCCAGGCCGGCATGATCGGCCTGCTCGATGCTGCCAAGCGCTATGAGGACACGCATGGTGCGCGTTTCGAGACCTACGCCAGCCAGCGTATCCGCGGCGCCATGCTCGACGAGGTGCGTGCCAACGACTGGCAGTCGCGCAGCCTGCGCCAGTTCACGCGCCGCATCGAACGCACGCAGCGCGGCCTGGAACAGAAGCTGGGCCGCGCGCCGCTGGATTCGGAAGTTGCGCAGGAACTGGAGATGCCGCTGGGCGAATACCAGATCGTACTCAACGAGGTCTATGGCTGCCAGCTCCTGCACTATGAGGACTTCGAGCGCTCCGGCGAAGAAGACTTCCTCGACCGCCACCTTGGCGTCAGCGAAGACGGCAATCCGCTCACGCACTTGATGGAGAACGGCATGCGCGAAGCGCTGATCCGTGCCATCGACCGGCTGCCCGAGCGCGAAAAGCTCGTGCTGTCGCTGTGCTATGACCAGGAACTCAATTTGCGCGAGATCGGCGCGGTGCTCGAGGTGACCGAATCGCGCGTCTGCCAGATCCGCGGACAAGCCATCACACGCCTGCGCAACCAGTTGCGCGGGCTGCTCTGATGCGTAGCCAGGCGGCCATCGGGCGGGTTGTCATGCATGCCATGGCGGCCGCGCTGGCTGCGGTCGCCACCGATGCGCGGGCGGCACCCGAGGCCGGCACGCGGCATACCTGGAGTGCGTCGGTCAACGGACCGGCGCTGTATGGCCGTGGCCAGCGCACCGTTTCTCCTCCCATCCTGCCGAGCGGCAACCTGCCGCAAGCGGAGGGCGTCATCACCTCGGTACGCTGGCGCTACAGCTTTGTGGGGACACCTCCTGCGGACCTGCAGGCGTATCTTTGCAATGCCCAACGCTGCGTGATGCTGCCGCAGTCGGAGGGCCAGACCGATGCCTTCGATGGCGACGACGCGACGCAGGGCTTTGTGTTTGCTTTCCGGTTGCCCGGACAGGGTGCGGTAGCACCGGTACTGCAGGGCAAGAGCAATCAGGTGATCGTGGGATTCCGGTAGGAAAGACTGTCCTCTGGCCTTCCGGCAGTTGCGACGGTTCGGCGGCGGGTACCACGCCGGCGCCGGTGTGACGCCCGGGCCCACATCACATTAGCCTCCTGCCCCAGCCCGGAATGTTCTGTTTCCATGCCTCCGATCATTCGGTAGCATGTCGCCATGCTGTCTCGTGACAGTGTTCACGGCTCTTCGTAGCCACTTCGTAGCCAATCTCTTCCGTCATGATCCCATCGGATCCTGCAGGGCGTTGCCTCCTGCCGGGAGGGCCCGGTCACTGGCTTCAGTCGGCAATGTGCTGCGGACACGGCTGAATGCATTGGAGGAAGAAATGGAAAGTCAAGTTGCCGACGTGCTGATCATCGGCGCCGGACCCGCGGGCTCCGTGGCGGCCGGGCTGCTGCGTCGCCAGGGTATTGGCGTGCTGGTGCTGGAGAAGGAAACCTTCCCGCGGTTTTCCATCGGCGAGAGCCTGCTGCCGCAGAGCATGGAATATATTGAGGCGGCCGGCATGCTGCAGGCCGTAGTGGAAGCCGGCTTCCAGTACAAGAACGGTGCCGCGTTCGCGCGCGGCGATCGTTATGTCGATTTCGATTTTCGCGACAAGTTTTCGCCCGGCTGGGGCACCACCTACCAGGTGCAGAGGGCCGACTTCGACCACGTGCTGATCCGGGAAGCGCAGAAGCAGGGCGCCGAAGTCCGCTTCCGGCACCAGGTGACCGATGTGGATGTGTCGGGCGCGCAGCCGGTGGTGACCGCGCGCGATCCCGACGGCAACAGCTATCGCGTCACCAGCCGTTTCCTGCTGGATGCCTCGGGGTTCGGCCGTATCCTGCCACGGCTGCTGCAGCTTGAATCGCCATCGGGCTTTCCGGTGCGCAGCGCCATCTTCACGCATGTCGAAGACCGCGTGATGCCAGGCACGTTCGACCGCAACAAGATCCGCGTCGGCATTCATCCGCGGCATGTCGACGTCTGGTACTGGACCATTCCGTTTTCGAACGGCCGCTGTTCGTTGGGCGTGGTTGCGGAGAAGGCTTTCCTCGACGGCTATGCAGGCAGTGACACGGAACGCCTGCAGGCGCTGGTGAACGAGGATCCGGCCCTGGCGGGCCTGCTGGCCAATGCGGTCTGGGATACGCCTGCGCGCCATATCGCGGGCTACGCGGCGAACGTGAAATCGTTGTGGGGCAAGGGCTATGCACTGCTCGGCAATGCGGGTGAATTCCTGGATCCGGTCTTTTCCTCGGGCGTGACCATTGCATTCAAGTCCGCAAGCCTGGCAGCCGGATGCATCGCACGCGAGTTCGCCGGAGAGACCGTGGACTGGGAGGCTGACTATGCGCGGATACTGAAGTCAGGCGTCGATTGCTTCCGTACGTTTGTCGATGCCTGGTACGCCGGGAGTTTCCAGAAGCTCGTCTTTCATCCCAATGCGACGCCCGAGGTGCGCCGCATGATCTCATCCGTGCTGGCCGGTTATGCGTGGGATCGCTCGAATCCGTTCGTCAGGGACCCGCAGCGAGGGCTCGGCGTGCTCGGGCAGTACTGCGACGACTGAACGCCGCCGGCTTCAGCCGCTGGCCAGGCTAACGCCGCCGACGCCGGCGGCTGCCCTGCCATTCTTGCCGTACAGCCCCGAATCGCCGCCGCTATGCTGGCGCAGCACGTTGATCGCTTCGCGCGTGTGGTCCAGATGCGCGGAAACAATCGCGCCATTGAGCTGGTTGCTGTCGCGCGCGCCGCGCGCGGCGAAGATCAGCTTGCGCCAGGCATCGCCAACTGCCGGGTCGATATGGCGGCCGAGCAACTGGCCCTGCGGGCCGGGGCGCAGTCCGAGCGCGCCCATCTGGGCTTCGCGCGCGGCAACCTGGCGCGAGAGTGCCTGACCCAACTCCACCTTGCGTGTGAGCAGCCCGCTCAGGGACTGGAAATCACCGCTCTTGAGGGCTTCGCGCTCTTCAGTGAGCAGTTGGCCGAACGCCGTGACGGCTTCGGTTTCTTTCTGCAGGCTCTGGATCAGGGGCTGGCTCATGGCTGGCGGGTATCAGTGGACGTCGCCCTGGCCCAGTTCGCGCAAGGTGGCGAGCAGGCCATCGGCGATCTTGCCCGGGTCGATCCTGATCCGGCCTTCGGCGATGGCCTGGCGGATCTCTTCGACCTTGGCGGTATCGATGTCGTCGTCGGTTTCGTTGGCCAGGCGGCTGCCGATTTCACGGACCTGCGCGGCCAGCGGGCTCACGCTCACGCCGCTCGAGGTGGCGACGGGAGCACTCTGTCCGGCCTGCGGCCGCACAGTGCTGTCCGCAGCCGGGGCGTCGGCCGGCCTGGACGAGGTGGAGTGGTTGATCTTCACGGGCGTTCCTTGCTGGGTTCCATTGTCATTACGGACGCCTTGGCGAAATCTTTAGGGAAATCTCGCTACGACGGCAGGATTGGCACGCATTGTCGCACGCCGGCCAGCCCTGCATCCCAGTGTCCAGCGGTGCACTTTCAGCCGGTCACTGCAGGACGACGGTGTCGCCGCTGCGCACCAGGCCGCTCACGACTTGCCCATTGCGCAGGCGGATCTGCACCGAATTGCCAATGGCCGCATCAGCCAGTACCTTGCCTTCACTGGTGATCTGGAAGGCGTCGCCCTCTACTGCGACGGTGACCGTCTGCCCCGACTTCACGGCAATCGACTTCTTCAGCAGGTCGCTGCGCATCGGCGAGCCCGCCGCGATGCGGTTGGCGGTCACGGCGCCGACGACCTGGGCCGGATCGGTGATCACCGCCCGGGGCAGCGTGGACAGGTCGCCCTGGCGCACTTCCAGGTCCGCCGGCGTCACCGGCTCGCCGGGGCCTAGCGCGCGCACGGCGACGTAGTAGTCGGACAACACCGACACGCGTGCCTGCGTATAGCGAATCCACGGCCGCTCACCACCGCAGCGCACGCCTACCGAGATGCGGCCCCACGGCGAAGTGCCCGGCGGCAGGAACGGGTCGGGCGATACGCACTCCGGCGCGCGCCCGCCTGACGGCGGCTGTACCTGGACGCTGGCCTTGCCCGGCAGGCCGGCAGTCTGGCGCAGCAGGAACTGCTCGACCGATGCGCGCACCGGGTCTTCCGGGAATGGATTGGTCGCTTGCGCGGCGACCGGGTTGGCCTGTGCCGGCGCGGCCATGGGCGCGCCGGCCATGGCCGACAGGACGCCTCCTGCCAGCAGGGCCAGCGCCGGCCTGATGGCGGCGCGATCGATTTTCTTCATGTCTTCATCCCAGCAAGGACGATGTGCGGCAGTCACGCGCCGATTCAGCCGGACCCGCGACCGCACGCAAGGAAACGGGTCCCATTGTAGGTAGGCGGCGCCAGGCAAGCCCTGCGAATTGCATGGATTTCCCGTCCTTATTCATCCGATTGGCGTGACAGGGGTGAACCTAAGATGCGATCCCTGAAGAAGGTCGCCCTTCGTCGTTTGCCTGATGGTTGCTCCACACGGAGATGCTTACATGATTGACAGACTCGACGCGGCATTTCGCTTCCAGCAGGAAGCGCTGAGCCTGCGGACCCAGCGGCAGTCGGTGATTGCCTCCAACATCGCGCATGCCGATACCCCCGGCTACAAGGCTCGCGATTTCGACTTTTCGAGCACGCTGGCGCAGACCATGGAGCGCGGCCACCGTCCTGAAGGCGTGTCGTTGTCGACCACGTCGGTGCGCCACTTGCCGGCGCAGGCCCCGACCCGCGACGACGCCGATCTGGCCTACCGCATTCCGCTGCAGTCGAGCGTCGACGGCAACACCGTCGAAATGGATACCGAGCGTGTCGCCTTCGCCGACAACTCCGTGCACTTCGAGTCGAACCTGACCGTGGTGAGTTCCAAGATCAAGACCATGCTGGCCGCAATCCAGCAGTAAGCGCCGGAGAAACGCATGCCAGCAATGAACATCTTCGACGTCGCGGGTTCGGCCATGGCTGCGCAGTCGCAGCGCATGAACGTGACCGCGTCCAACCTGGCCAACGCCGACAGCGTGGTCAGCCCGGACGGCCAGGCCTACCGTGCCAAGCAGGTCATTTTCGGCATGGCGCCCACGCCGGGCCAGAGCGACGTGGGCGGCGTACAGGTGCGAGGCGTGATGGAAGACCCGTCTCCGCCGCGCATGGTGCACAACCCCACGCACCCAATGGCCAACGCCGACGGCTACGTGGTCATGCCCAATGTCAACCCGGTGGAGGAGATGGTCAACATGATCTCGGCCTCGCGTTCCTACCAGGCGAACGTAGAGGTGCTGAACAGCGCCAAGAACATGATGCTCAAGACGCTGACCATCGGCCAGTAACGACAACGGAACACTTCAACGCGACATGACTACTACCTCTTCGGTCAACGGCACCAGCAGCACCTCGAGCATCAACAGCACGCTCCAGAGCGGCAGCTCCAGCGCGGCGGATCTGCAGAACAACTTCCTCACGATGCTCGTGACGCAGATGAACAACCAGGATCCGCTCAATCCGATGGACAACTCGCAGCTGACCTCGCAGCTGGCGCAGATCTCCACCGTGAGCAGCATGCAGACCATGAACGCGACGCTGAACCAGCTGCTGAGCCAGGTCAGCGCCAGCCGCGCCATGGATTCCGCGGCCCTGATCGGCCACACGGTGATGGTGCCTGGTTCGCACGTGTCGGTGAAGGACGGCGTAACGGGCCAGATCGGTGTCGACCTGCCTTCCACCGCCGACTCCGTCACGGTCAGCGTGCTGGACCAGGGCGGCAATGTGGTGCGCACCATCGACATGAAGGGGCAGGTTGCCGGTGTGCACGACATCACCTGGGACGGCAAGAACGATGCGGGCGCGCTGGTGGCCGACGGCGACTACACCTTCAAGGTCAGCGCCACGGCCAACGGCAGCTCGGTGCAGCCGGTTGCTCTGGTCTACGGCAAGGTCCAGAGCATCAGCGGCGATTCGTCCGGCGTGCTGGTCGACGTCGGCAATGGCCAGACCGCGGGCGTGAACGACGTCCGCCGCATTCTCTGATTTCGGCGATCCGCGCAGGTGCGCGGCCAGCGTAACGACACTTAGACATATAAAGGATCTACCATGGGTTTCGGTCAAGGTGTAAGCGGCCTTAACGCCGCCGCATCCAATCTGGACGTGATTGGCAACAACATCGCCAACGCCAACACGGTCGGCTACAAGCAGTCCTCCGCGCAGTTCGCAGACGTCTACGCCGGTACCAAGATCGGCCTGGGCACGCGCGTGAACTCGGTGGTGCAGTCGTTCAACCAGGGCAATATCGAGGCCACGGGCCGCTCGCTCGACGTGGCTATCACCAGCGGCAGCGGCTTCTTCCGCCTGACCAACTCGGACGGCTCGGTCTACTACTCGCGCAATGGCCAGTTCCAGCGCCAGGACGACGGCCGCCTGACCAATATGCAGGGCCTGCAGGTCACCGGCTACCCGGCGGGCGTGACCCCGGGCGGCGGCGTGCAGCCGCAGCCGCTGGTGATCAGCAATGCGCAGATGAACCCGCGCGCCACTTCGACCATTACCTCGCAGTTCCAGCTGGACTCGCGTCTTTCGCCGCCGACAAACGCGTTCGCGACGACGCCCGCCAACCCCGCCGCGACGCCTCCGACAGCAGCGGTGATGCCGACCAGCGACATGTTCAACTACAGCACGGCAATGAACGTCTACGACTCGCTGGGGAACAAGCAGCAGGTAACAGCGTATTTTGCCAAGGTCGCGAACGGCGCCGTCACTAATCCGGGACCTCCTCCTGTGACTGCGCCGGCTGTAGCCGGTGGCACTGACTGGCAGATGTACATGGTCGACACGAGCGGCAATGTCTTGAGCGGCTCGCCGGTCACGCTGTCGTTTGACAGCGCGGGGGCCCTGAAGTCACCCGCTGCCGGCGCAACCAGCATCACCATGCCGGCAGGAACCGGCGCCACGACGGGGCTGCAGGCCAAGATCGATTTCACGGGCACTACGCAATATGGCTCCGACAATGACGTCAAGCAGCTGAGCCAGAATGGCTACACCTCGGGCAGCCTGCTGGGCTACTCGGTGAACGCCGACGGCAGCATTACCGGCAACTACTCGAACGAGCAGACCCAGTCGCTGGGCACCATCGCACTGGCCGCCTTCGGCAACGTGGAAGGCCTCAAGCCCGAGGGGGACAACGTGTGGTCGGCCACCAACGCATCCGGCCAGGCCCTGCTGGGTGTTGCGGGCGGCAGCCTGGGCACGCTGCGCTCCAATGCCGTGGAAGCTTCCAACGTCGACCTGTCGGGCCAGCTGGTCAACCTGATCGTCGCGCAGCGCAACTACCAGGCCAACGCGCAGACCATCAAGGCGCAGGACACGATCATGCAGACGCTGGTCAATCTATAACTCCGACTGCCTGAGCTGAATCGCTGCCATGGACCGCATGATCTACACCGCCCTGTCGGGCGCCAAGCAGATTCTCGACCAGCAAGCCGCCGTGTCGAACAATCTGGCCAACGTCTCGACGCCGGCATTCCGCGCGCAGATCAATATGTACCGCGCAGTGCCGGTTGTTGGGCAGGAATCGCCCACGCGCGCCTTCACGCTGACGTCGACGCCCGGCGCCGACATGCGCGCGGGGCCGCTGACCTATACCGGGCGCCCGCTGGATGTCGCCCTGCAGGGCAACGGCTGGCTGGCGGTACAGGCGCGCGACGGCAGCGAAGCCTATACCCGCGCGGGCTCGCTGCAGGTCGCGCAGGACGGGCAGGTGCAGACCAGCAACGGCCTGCCGGTCATGGGCGACGGCGGCCCGCTGTCGGTGCCGCCGGGTTCCCAGGTCACCATCGGCAGCGACGGCACCATCACCGCGCGTGGCCCGGGCGAGGCCTCCGCGGGCCTGGCGCAAGTCGGCAAGCTGCGTGTGGTGAATCCGCCGGCGGACTCGATCGCGCGCGGCGATGACGGCTTGTTCCGCCTGCGGCCGGGCGCGCAGCCGCTGGAGGCCGATCCGACCGTGCGCGTGGTATCGGGCGCGCTGGAAGGCAGCAACGTCAATCCGACCGAAGCCATGGTCGACATGATCGCCAATGCCCGTCGCTTCGAGATGCAGATGAAGATGATCACCGGCGCCGACACCAACGACCAGCGCGCCAACCAGTTGCTCTCGACCAACTGAAGCGGCCGCGCCGCCCACCCGTGAACATATGACGCGCCGTTGCCCGCGGCGCCACGCAGGACACCAAGGAACAACATGATCCGCTCTCTCTGGATTGCCAAGACCGGCCTCGATGCGCAGCAGACGCAGATGGACGTGATCTCGAACAACCTCGCCAACGTCTCCACCACCGGCTTCAAGCGCGGGCGCGCGGTGTTCGAGGACCTGATGTACCAGAACATCCGCCAGCCCGGCGCCCTTTCATCGGATCAGACCACGCTGCCTTCTGGCCTGCAGCTGGGCACGGGCGTGCGCCCGGTCGCGACGGAACGCATCCACACCCAGGGCAATCCGCAGCAAACCGGCAATGCGAAGGACGTGGCCATCATCGGCCAGGGCTTCTTCCAGGTGGCGATGCCTGACGGCACCACGGCCTACACCCGCGACGGCTCGTTCCAGGTGGACCAGAACGGCCAGATGGTGACAGCCAGCGGCTTCGTGATCCAGCCGGCCATCACGATTCCGGCCAATGCCACGTCAATGACCATTGGCCGCGACGGTACAGTGTCCGTGACCCAGCCGGGCTCGAGCAACAACGTACAGGTTGGCCAGCTCCAGCTCGCGACCTTCATGAACCCCGCCGGTCTGGAAAGCATGGGCGAGAACCTGTATGTGCAGACCGATGCCTCCGGTGCGCCGAACACCACCGTGCCAGGCCTGAATGGCTCGGGCACGCTGCAGCAGAACTACGTGGAAGCTTCCAACGTCAATGTCGTGGAAGAGCTGGTCAGCATGATCCAGACCCAGCGCGCCTACGAGATCAACAGCAAGGCCGTGCAGACATCCGACCAGATGCTGCAGCGCCTGACGCAGATGGGCTGACGGAGGTACCATGGCCAACATGCTTTCCCGCCTGGGCGCGCGCGTTCTGTATTGCCTGGCCGGCCTGGCATTGCTGGCCAGCGGCGGCTGCGCGCTGATGCCGCGCGAGCCGCTCGTGCAGTTGCCGACCACCGCGCGCGCCGAACCGCGCCCGATGGGTCCAGCAACCGGATCGATCTTCGCGTCCTCTTATGCCGGCAACCCGCTGTTCGAGGACCGCAGGCCGCGCAATGTGGGCGATATCCTGACGATCGTCATCACCGAGAACGTCAACGCCACCAAGAATTCGGGCAGCAATGCGAGCCGCACCGGCAGTACCTCGCTGGCATTCGACGCCGTGCCCAAGGCACTGGCCGGCTTGTTCAGCAGCAGCTCGAATGCGAGCATCAATGGCGCGAACGCGCTGAAGGCCAGCGGCGGCGCCAGCGCGGCCAACACCTTTAACGGCACCATCACCGTGACCGTGCTGGAGGTGCTGCCCAACGGCAATCTGGTGGTGTCCGGCGAAAAGCAGCTCGCCATCAACCAGGGCGCGGAATTCATTCGCTTCTCGGGCGTGGTCAACCCACGCACCATCACCGGCGACAACGGTGTGCTGTCTACCCAGGTGGCCGATGCCCGCATCGAGTACACCGCCAAGGGCTACATCGACGAAGCACAGAACATGGGCTGGCTGCAGCGCTTCTTCCTCAATGTCTCTCCGTTCTGATCCGTCCATGTCCGCTCCGATGCTTGCCCGTTTCCTGTCGAGCCTGCTCAAGGCCAGCGTCACTGCGCTGGCCGTGGTGGTGGCGTTCGGCTTTGCCGCCAACTTTGCCCGTGCGGAACGCCTGAAGAACCTGGCGACGTTCCAGGGCGTGCGCGACAACCCGCTGGTGGGCTACGGCCTGGTGGTCGGCCTGGACAATACCGGCGACCAGACCATGCAGACGCCGTTCACCACGCAGAGCCTGACCAACATGCTCTCGCAGCTCGGCATCACGCTGCCGGCCGGCAAGAACATGCAGCTCAAGAACGTGGCGGCGGTCATGGTGACGGCCACGCTGCCGGCCTTTGCCCAGCCGGGCAGCCAGCTCGACATCGTGGTGTCGTCAATGGGCAATGCCAAGAGCCTGCGCGGCGGTACGTTGCTGATGACGCCGCTCAAGGGCGCGGACGGGCAGGTCTATGCCATTGCGCAGGGCAATATGCTGGTCGGTGGCGCCGGTGCGTCGGCCAACGGCAGCAAGGTGCAGGTCAACCAGCTGGCGGTCGGCCGCATCGCCAATGGCGCGATTGTCGAGCGTGCTGTCGCGGCATTCCAGCCAGACGGCGGCATCATCAACCTCGAACTCAAGGACACGGATTTCGGCACGGCCGAGCGCGTGGTGGAGGCCATCAACCGCTCCATGGGCGGCGGCGTCGCCGCCGCGCTGGACGGGCGAGTGGTGCAGGTGCGCGCACCGGCGTCGCCCGCGGCGCGCGTGGGCTTCCTGGCCCGCATCGAGAGCATCGACGTCACCCCGGCCAAGGCCGCGGCCAAGGTCATCCTGAACGCCCGCACCGGTTCCATCGTGATGAACCAGGCCGTGACCGTGGAAGACTGCGCCGTGGCCCATGGCAATCTCTCGGTGGTGATCAACACCCAGCCGGTCATCAGCCAGCCCGCGCCGTTCAGTAACGGCCAGACCGTGGTGGCACCGGTGTCGCAGATCGACATGAAACAGCAGGGAGGATCGCTGCAGATCGTGAAGGCCGGTGCTTCGCTGGCGGCCGTGGTCAAGGGCCTGAACGCGCTGGGCGCGACGCCCGCGGATCTGCAGACCATCCTGGAGGCGATGCGCGCCGCCGGAGCGCTGCGCGCCGAGCTGGAGATCATCTGATGGACAGCGGCATCTCCGCGCAGGCGGACCTTTCGCAGCGCTTCGCGCTCGACACGCAGGGTTTCGAGGCGCTCAAGCAGAGCGCGCGCAATGGCTCCGACACGACTACGCTGCGCGCGGCAGCCAAGCAGTTCGAAGCGGTGTTCACGCAGATGGTGCTCAAGAGCATGCGCGACGCCACGCCGCAGGACGGCGTGTTCGACAGCGAACAGGGCAAGCTCTACATGTCGATGCTGGACCAGCAGCTGGCGCAACAAATGTCCTCGCGCGGCATTGGGCTGGCTGAGGTGATGGTCCGGCAACTGGCGCGAGCCACCGGCGCGCAGGTTCCGCAGGGCATGATCGGTGCCAACGCGGCACCGGGTGCAACGGGCACTGCCGCGGCCGACGCCGAGATGGCGCAACTGCTGGACAGCCGCGGCGCAGGCGCCGCCGCAGCGGATGGCGGTGTGCCCGCGATTGGCACCGTGGTGCCGGGCACGAGCTGGAATCCCATGGCCGGCCTGCGTCAGTACCGCTCGCAAGGTGATGACGGACAGGGCCAGGGGCAGGGCGAAAGCGGCATCGGGCCCTTGCCTGACGATGCGCCGGCCCACGTCACCGCCTTCGTCGCGCGCATGTCGGGCCCCGCCGAAGCGGCATCGCGCGCCAGTGGCGTGCCGGCGCGGCTGATCGTAGGCCAGGCTGCACTGGAATCCGGCTGGGGCCGGCGCGAGATCGCGCACCCGGACGGCAGCACGACGTTCAACGTCTTTGGCATCAAGGCCGGGGCGAACTGGAAGGGCCGCGTGGCCGAAGTCACGACCACCGAGTATGTCGACGGCCAGCCGCAGAAGGTGCGTGCGCGCTTCCGCGCCTATGGCTCGTACGAAGAAGCCTGCGCCGACTACGCGCGCTTGCTGACCAACAATCCGCGTTACTCGGCGGTGGTGTCGGCAGGCTCGGCCGATGAAGCGGCCCATGGCCTGCAGCGTGCGGGCTACGCCACCGATCCGGCTTACGGGCAAAAGCTCGTGCAGATCATGAAGAAGGTGTCGGCATAAGTCCGTCGCGGGGACGCCATCAGGCCGCTATCCGCCTGGCGTCCGGATGGTCCTAAAGTCTCCCGCCCGGATTGCCGATAACTAGCACATTCCCTGCCGCCGTGCCGATGTGCCGGAGGCATCCAACAGCATCCGGGGTCAGAGCAACATGTCTCTCTTCAGCATTGGTCTTTCCGGCCTGAACACGGCGCAGAACGCGCTGACGACGACCAGCCACAACTTTGCCAACTCGGCCACTGAAGGTTACACGCGGCAGAACACCATCGTGGCATCGTCGGGCGGCCAGTACACCAGCCAGGGCTTTTTTGGCATGGGGTCGAATACCACCACGGTGATGCGCGTCTATGACGAGTTCCTGACCGGCCAGCTGCGCGGCGCGCAGTCGGCCAGTTCGTCGCTGTCGACCTATTCCGACCAGATCAGCCAGATCGACAACCTGCTGGCAGACCAGAAGGGCGGCCTCGCGCCGCTGATGCAGAAGTATTTCGCCGCGGTGCAGGCCGTGGCCGACACCCCCGCGGATCCGGCGGCACGCCAGGGCATGCTGTCAGCCGGCCAGGCACTGGTGGGCCAGATGCGCGCGGCCAGCAATTACTTCGATCAGCTGCAATCGGGCGTAAACACGCAGGTCGGCTCCGCTGTCGATCAGATCAATGCCTATACCAGGCAGATCGCCAACGTCAACGGGGAAATCACCAAGCTCAAGGCAGCATCCGGCGGCCAGCCGCCCAACGACCTGCTGGATCAGCGCGACCAGGCCGTGGCCGAGCTGACCAAGCTGGTCGGCGCCAAGGTGGTGGTGCAGGACGGCGGTACCTACAACGTATTCGTCGGCAACGGCCAGCCGCTGGTGATGGGCACGGATTCCTACGGCCTGAAGGCGATTGCCTCGGCGGCCGATCCGAACCGTACGGTGGTTGGCTATACCCTCCCCAACGGCGCGGTGTATGAAAGCGAGGCCGGCACCATCACCGGTGGTTCACTGGGCGGGCTGCTGCAGTTCCGGACCGAAACGCTGGACTCGGCACAGAATGCTATCGGACGTCTGTCGCTGGCGATCGGCCAGTCCTTCAATGACCAGCACAAGCTGGGCATGGACCTGAACGGCGACATCGGCACGGACATGTTCAAGCTGGGCTCGGCAACCACGCTGCCCAATGCCAACAACACCGGCAGCGCGCAGGCGCAGGCCAGCATTCTCGACACCTCGCAGCTGACCACCAGCGACTACACGCTGAAGTTCGACGGCACCAACTACACCATCACGCGCCTGTCGGACAAGCAGGTCACGACGTCGGCGACCATGCCGGTCACGGTGGATGGTTTTACCGTGCAGCTGACCGGTACCATGAACCCGAACGATTCGTTCGTGATCCAGCCGACCCGCAATGCGGCAGCCGGATTCGACATGGCGATCACCGACCCCGCCAAGATCGCGGCGGCATCGCCCGCACGTGCCGACGCCGCCAGCACGAACATTGGTACCGGCAAGGCGTCGCTGAGCAAGGTCTCATCGCCTTTCAGTCTGCCGGCCAGCCCGATTACTGCTACCTACGTCGGTCCCGGCTATACGTTCAGTGACGCCTCTGGTCCGGTCACGCCGAGCAGCACGGTCGTCAATGGCTCGAACACTGAGTACACGATCAATGGCCTGAACTTCAGCTTCGGCGGCACGCCAAATGCCAACGACAAGTTCACGCTGTCGGCGAACACTGGCGCAGCGTCCAACAACGGCAACGCGCTGGCGCTGGCCAAGCTGCAGAACGCCAAGACCATCGGCGGCGGCGTGTCGAGCTTCAACGATGCCTACGCCCAGCTGGTCAATGACGTCGGCACGCGCGCCAAGTCCGTGCAGATCGCCTCCACCTCGCAGGACAGCATCACATCGCAGATTCGCACGGCGCAGCAATCGGTGTCGGGGGTGAACATGGATGAAGAAACGGTTTCCATGCTCAAGTTCCAGCAGCTCTACCAGGCCAACGCCCGGGTGATCCAGACGGCCAGCACGCTGTTCGACACCATCATCGGCATTGGCCGGTAAGCGGACCAGATCAAGAATTCGAGAAGGAACAGACAATGCGCGTCGCAAGCTCCACGCTCTACCAGCAAGGCCTGGCCTCGATGAACATGCAGCAGTCGTCGCTGCTTCACATCCAGCAACAGCTCGGCACTGGCCGCAAGGTACTTAACCCCTCCGACGATCCGGTTGCCGCTACGCGCGCGCTGACCACTTCGCAAGCCAGTGCGGTCAACGGCCAGTACGCCACCTCGCGCAAGCAGGCCAATACTGCGCTGGGCATGGGGGAAAACACGCTTTCCACCGTGACCACGGTGACGCAGAACATCCAGACGCTGCTGGTGCAGGCGGGCGACGGTACGCTCAGCGACGTGGATCGCGCCTCTCTGGCCACGGCACTGCAGGGCCAGTATGACCAGCTGCTGGGCCTGGCCAATGCCGATGACGGCAATGGCCAGTACCTGTTTGGCGGCACCATGTCGGGCTCGCCGCCGTTCGTTCAGGGTGGCGGCGGCGTCCAGTATGTCGGCAATACCGAGCAGCAGCAGTTCCAGGTAGACGTGGCTCGCCAGATGCCGGCCGGCAGCAACGGTCGTGCAGTGTTCCAGAGCGTGCAGGGCTCGGCCGGTTATGTGCTCAAGGGCAGCGGCAATACGAATACCGGCACTGCCAATACCGGCAACGCCACCTACGGCCAGGTATCCACGACCGACCCGACCAATCCGCTTTACGGTACCGCGCTCACGCTGTCGTTCGACGATAGCAGCGGCACGATGCAGTACACCATCAAGGACGCCTCCGGGACCGCGGTGGGCGGTACGCCGCTGAACTATAGCGAGCCCGCACAGATTGCCGTTGCCGGCATCACGTTCACGGTCAAGGGGACGCCGCAGAGCGGCGATACCATCTCCATGCAGCCGGCGAGCCAGGCTGGCACCGACATGTTCGCCAACCTGAAGTCGGTGATCGACGCCCTGAGCAAGCCGACGCCCGCCGCGGCCGATTCTGCCAACCTGTCGAATACCATTGCCACCGGCATCCGCCAGTTCTCCAATTCGCTGGACAATGTGCTGACCGTGCGTGCGTCGGTTGGCTCGCGCATGCAGGAGCTGGATGCGCTGGACACGATTGGCACCAACCGGGACCTGTCGTATTCCGCGACCCTGTCAAGCGTTCAAGACCTGGACTATGCTGCAGCGATCACTGAGTACTACCAGCGCCAGACTGCGCTGCAGGGTGCGCAGCAGTCGTTCATGCAGATTCAGGGGATGAATTTGTTCAAGTATCTGTAAGTCGGGAGCGGGGCGGGGAATCTGATGCTGTTTGATAGGAAAAGATAGCTCCGAACGACGGGAATAGAAAACTCCTTTCTGGCGTCAAATCATCCGCTATGCCTTGCCTGGTAAGGCTCGGAGTTATCTAATCCCGTTCTCCTTACTTCATTGTGCACCTGCACCGGAAGCTCAAGGGGAGGGGTTCAGGGTAGACCTCGCTACCTCTTTTCACATGGATCTTGGGGTAGCTGAAAGCGTAACTTCTCATGCGAGGCGTGACGCCCCAACACTACCTACTCGCTTAGCTTGTATCTCCCACTAGGCCCTCCACACTCCAATAACGCGTCATCGCAGCGCCTCACCGTTGCCACCCAGAGTCAGAACGGCGACTACCGACGACCTGACGTGGGAAAGCCTGACCCAGCCGGCAGGCGCTCCGGTCGAGGGCTGGTGGCTCACGGTGACCGGCAAGGGTGCCAAGGTGCGCCGGGTGCCCGTGTCGCCGGAGCGTCGTCGCGCGGCTTGCCGGCTATCTGACCGCGCGGGGCCTGCCGCCGGATCCGCGGCGCGCGGGCAGTGTCGCCTTGCTCGGTGCCGTGACCGACTCGGGCACGACTGCAGCACAGGGGAGCGCAGTAGGCCCGGACGCCGCGTCAGGCATCACGGGCAGCAGTTTCCACCGCCAGGTCAAGGCATTCTTCGTCCGGTGTGCGGCCAAGCTGGCGGACAGCGACCCCATGGCGGCAGGACGTCTGCGGCAAGCGAGTTCACACTGGCTGCGCCACACCCATGTCACGCATGCGCTGGATGCCGGCGTCCCGGTCCAGGTCGTGCAGCAGAACGTTGGCCACGCGTCGCTCGACACCACCTCACGCTACGTTCATACGGAGGATGCGCGTCGGCTGCAGGCCATGCGGCAAATGTGGAAGGAAGGTTGAATGGCAGACGGTAGCCTGGGACGATTCAGAAGAGCAAGGGAGACGGGCGCCTTGGAATAAAACGGGTGACTAAGCTCCGTATGCAACCAATTCTTACCTGCCTTGATATCCACGACTTGGCGACGCTGCTCGCCGTTACGCCGGCGACTATCCGCCGCCGCATGAGAACTTGCCCGTGGACCCTGCCACCGCCTGCCAATTTGGGCCCAGGCTTCCCAATACGTTGGCGACAAGCCGATGTCAAGTATTGGCTACAAGAGGAAGGCCTTGCCGGTGCGACCGCCCCGCCTTAATGGGCTGACTCGTCCGTGGGCACTAACTTTTCGATGTGCACGTGCGATTGCCGGCAATGCTTGGGGATGTCAGCGCGCTGAATCATGGTCGTGCTGGCGATGTCCGAGCAGTCTTGGCCTGCTATGTGCTGCCTCTCAACCAGACAAACGACCACGCCCCTCACCGCTGAGCAGCGTGATCGCAGCTACGTCGGAGACAGTGGCGAGACGACATAGAGATAAGTAGTTCCTCACATTGACTCAGCGGCGAAAAGGCGCACTCTGCTGAAACTTATATGAGAACGTTCTTAACCTGCGTGGTAAGTCCAGCTACTCCTGTAGAGGAAACGTGCCTCCGACTCCTGCCGGGGTATGGCTCCTCAACGGCCCCGCAACTTGTCCTTCTTGAACTGCAATCTTCAAAAGGAAAATTAAAGATTTCAGATTTTTGACCGTCAATCGTTCTGTCGTATTGGAATGCTTGTTTATAGGGGCGCCCCCCTCCCTTCGAGGGGAACACAGTTCGCAATGCTGGCTGTATAAACGAAGCCGCACAATTAAGCGGTAGCTTATAAGAATAAAGCGGCGACATTTCTTCTTGCGGGTGGGTAAAGGATATGGCAGTCATTGATTTGGTGAAGTGGAACGGCAGTCCCAACCTGCTGGCTTGGAAATTCCCTTCTGAAGAGCTGTCCACTTGGACACAACTCATCGTCAACGAATCCCAGGAAGCGTATGTTGTACGCGGGGGAACGTACGAAGGCCCGTTTGGCGCAGGTCGTCACACCCTAAGCACTGAAAACCTGCCGATTCTCCGTACGCTTATCGGCGTTCCGTTTGGGGGTAAATCCCCGTTCACAGCGGAAGTTTGGTACGTCAATCGAGTCACGAATCTCGACGTTCGGTGGGGCACACCGGATGCAATTCAGCTTCAAGATCCCAAGTATGGAATCATGGTTCCTGTCCGCGCCTTCGGACAGTACGGTATTCGCATCACCGAACCGAAGAAATTCCTTCTGAAGCTCGTTGGAACATTGTCCGGCTTCGACAGCGATACTCTGGCAGAGTATTTTCGAGGCGTGTTTATTACCCGCATCAAAACAGAGATCGCGAACGCCATCACGCGTGCCGGACTTTCCGTCCTCGAAATCAGTACGCAACTCGAATCCCTATCTGACGCACTAAAAATTTCGCTGTCCGCTGAAATGGCGGAATACGGAGTGGGACTCGCCCAGTTCAACATCCATTCCATCAACGTTCCCGAGGAAGACCCCGCCGTCAAGAGCCTAAAGAGCGCGCTGGCGAAACGCGCGGAGATGGGAATTATCGGCTTCACTTATCAGCAAGAAAGAAGTTTTGACGTCATGGAAACGGCTGCCGGCAACGAAGGTGCCGCCGGCACAGTTCTTGGAGCTGGCCTCGGTTTAGGCATGGGTGTAGGCATGGGTCCGGCCCTAGGGCAAGGCTATTCCCAGCTCGCCACGCAAATTCAGCCTCAGGCACCGATACCCACCCCCCCATCGCCACAACAGCCTTCTGCCGCTCCAAGCAGTGGACAAGGTCGAATTAGCCCTGCGGAAAGAATTCAACTACTCAAGGAACTGGCCGAACTCCGGGGATCTGGGGTTCTTACAGATGCCGAGTTTGAAGCCGAGAAGCAGAAGATTCTGGCGAGCTAACGAAGGTAAACAATGAATATCAAAGGAAAGCTCGCCATCGCCGGCGCGCTGGTGGCGCTCACACTTCTTTTGGCACTCTATGCCTTGCTGCCGACAGGTGCCTGGAGTCTTACGGTCACCTGCTCTGCGATTGCCGTGGCTCTACTGGCGGGCACACTGATTTACCTCCCCAGCCCGCTTGCACCGTCGGCGAAGACTAACGCCGGAAGGCTCGCACTGCTGGGTCCGATGGGGCTGACCATCGCCGTCGCCTTCCTCCTTGCTTGTGCTGCCCTTCTCGTTGCGCTGTTCTCCCGTGATGCGTTCGCCTGGACACTTCTGATTCTCTCCATCGGAAGCTTTGTCGTGGGAAGTGTTCTGGCTAGCTCCGCAGCCACGATTGTGGACAAGGCAGTTCAGGCCTCAGCCCCTCGATATCAGCACGAGTGGAGGCATCAGCTGCAGGCGCTTGCCGGCAGCTTCGGCGACAAAACTATTGCAGACCGTTGCGCAAAGCTGGCGGAAGACATGCGATACGCCCCTTCCCCCGTTATTGGCGTTGCCGTGCCGGAAGCTGAAGCAATAGCCGCCGAAATAAGCGTGCTGCACGCAGCCGCCACCAGCGCGGATATGGATAAGGCAAATCTGACCTTGAGCAAGCTTGAACGCCTGCTCACGCAGCACTGGCAAGCCATGATTGCCGCTCGCTCACATGCATAACGACTGATTAAACGGGGAGAAGTGGTTTGGAAAATAGTGAGCACAAGCTCATCTGCAAGGGCTGCGGAGCGAGTCTGGAGTACTCGGCCGGAGCGCGCGCCCTAAAATGCGTATATTGCTCGGCCGTCACGGAGATTCCTGCGGCAGAAGAGGAAGCACTGGCGGATGCACCGACCCTCGTTGTGCCAATGGCTGTTACTAGGGCGCAGCTGGAAGACGCCGTCTATCAGCACCTGGCCTCCGGTAAGTACACACCAGACAACCTGCTAGAACATGCCACCTTTACCAAGGTCGAGCAGTTCTATGCACCGGCCTATGTTTTCTCCGGGCGTTTTGAAGCCGAGTGGACCGCCAGTTTTGGTTATGACCGGACCGAGCACTATACCGTGTTCGAGCGCGACGCCCAGGGGAACTCGCGGCCGGTGACGAAAACTAAGACCGTCACCGACTGGCGCCCGGTAAACGGTACCGACTCCGGAAGGTTCGCTGTGCTGACATACGCCGGCAGTCGTCTGCAGCAGAGCGCGCTTCCGCTTACCTCAAATCTCATTGAACTTTGCCAGGGGCGTGCTGACGCCACCGACTACGACGTGTCGTACACGAGTGGCGTGGAGATCGAAGCGTTCTCCGTTACTCAGTCGGACGCGTATCAAGGCAGAGGTGAAACGCTCGTCAATGCTGTCATCGACGATAGCGTCAAACAACACGCCCAGGGTGACCACCAGAAAGACTGGCATTGGACTGCGTCTACCTCAAAGCAGTGCTCTACGCTGATATTGCCTGTCTGTCGTGTCGTCTACGAATACGAGGGAAACTCGTATGAGGTTTGGACGGACGGCACGAGCACGGCGAATCTCGTGGCTGACGCCTCGCCAGAAGACCACAGCAGAAAGAAATCGGTGCGGATGGGGTTCATCCCCGCCGCGGTCGCCGCCGTTTCAGCAGGGGGTATTACCTTCTTTGGTGGCAATGCAGTTGGGCACATCGACAGCCCAGGACTGATGCTAGGTGCTGTTGGTGCGGCAGTGCTCTATGGCGCTGTTCGACGCCACTCGATCCTCTCTTACTCACAGCGCCTGCGTCAGTCACTACTTGCGCAGAAGAAGCTCGCCGCCACCAATACCTCCGAGCTCGACGACGAGCAACGCAAGAAGCTGATGGACGCTTGCCAGCGCCCGAATCGTCCGGCGCTATCTACTACTGCACGAGACAAGCTTGTTCTGCCATTGGCTTCGCTCGTGGCACTGGCTGCAGTGTTGGTGCCGCCTCTGTCGAAGGGGGTGAGAACAAGGGCAGGTGAGTCGGAAGTCATCGCATCGCGAAACATTGCAACTTACGAGGCACCACGCGCGACTCCAGTGCAGGAGACCCCGAGCGTAACCGAGGTGCAACAGCCTGCTCCGGCGGCGCAGCCGGCGCCCGAGGTAGCACCTCAGGCACAGCCAGCCCCGCCTTCGCCGCCACCTCAACCGTCAGCGCCCGCGAATGCCGCGACCTTGCCGCAGGATATTGGCGGTGTATTGCAATATGTCGCCGCGGCCGACTGGGTTAACGTCGATGCGCTTACCGAGCGTATTCAGCGGCAGGCGGCGCCGTCGGCGGGAAGCCGCGACCGTGCTACGGCTCGAAGTGCGAACGTTGAAGGAAAGGCAGCCCTCCAACGAGCTGACTATAGCCAGGCAATTCTCTCTTTCAAGCGCGGCGTTGAGGCTGACCCGGTAGACATTGAGCTGCTCAACAACCTCGGGTATGCGCTGAGCGAAGGCGGTCAGCACGCGGATGCATTGACGGTGCTCGGGGAAGTTCTGCATCGCGCGCCACGTAGGACGGCGGCGTGGGCGAATCTCTCGACCAGCCTCGCAGAACTGGGACAGACTGAACAAGCCAAATTTGCCCTAATGGCGGGGCTGCACTTCTCGGGTCAGCGCGAGCGAACGATTGAGTTCTTGCGTCAGCAGAGCACGGCCGGGCGTTCGAGTGCTGTTCGGGAAGTGAGCAACGCGGTCTACCAAGGGGCGGACACCGTTCCTACGCTGGTGGCACAGGGACAGCCGGCACCGACCCCAAGACTTGTATCTGACCAAGAGCGGGGTGCAGGAGCTAAGCCCTCGGAAGCTCGCGCGCGAGCACAGGCCGAAGATGCATATGTGAAGCAGATGAATCAGCAGCTTGAACGCCAACTCAAAGAACTGAACTCGCAACGATGAAAACAAGTGCTAACTTCGCAATTTGCACTATCACCTCCGCCTGTCTTCTTCTGTCCGGTTGCGCCACGAACGGAACCGTTAGCGGTTCCAATGCGGGCGACCAAGCAGCCGTCGGTGCAGGATTGGGAGCCGTCGCGGGTTTCGCGCTGTGCAAGGCCGTTGGCGGCTCCAATGTGGCCTGCAGGAATGCAGCTCTCCTGGCAGGCGCTGCAGGGGGCTTCCTCGGTTGGCGAAATGGTAAGGAAAAGGACCTGTCCGAAGCTAGGGCTCTCGAGGCTTCACTAAAGGCTCAGAATATGCCGGTCAAGACCGACATGGCGACGGTGGTTCAGAAGGATGATGCAGGCAAGAATGTCAATGTCGATGCATGGAAAGGAACTACTGTCGGCTTGCCTCCAACCATGCTGGCCAAGCGCAGCCCCGACCTTCAGAAGAGCGTGGAGCTCACCGGTAAGCTTGCAGCTTCACGGTCGGAGCCATGCCAAGTTCTCGTTTCAGTCCCACCGAACGATAAGTCTGCAGTCGTGGGTTGGTTGAATAACGGTATGGCCCAAGCCGGGAAGGCCGGACAGCCGGCTCCCGACGTACGGGTGGTGGCGAGCAAGCCTGGCGATGTCCCGTTCCTACGAGTCCAGCCGCAGAACCAGCAACAGTTTGCCGATGCCCCCCGCTCGGCAACGGTAGGGTAAGCCAAGCTGCTCCTCAGCTATCAGTGGCGATACATCTCGCCGGCGTTAGACCGGCGAGATGCTCGGGCCGGATATGTTCGCGCGGAAGTTTTACTATGACGACTTCTGCGCGTGGCCTCAAACCAGGTATGCGCCCGACGTAGACCGTGTACCCCGGTCATGCCTTTGCATTTGGCAACGATAATACCCGCAGCCCGACCTATTCCCTGAAGCCTCCTTCGTCCTCTTCTCGCCAATTCCACTGAGGCCGAGTTATGACGAGGAAAAGAGGCCGACCATGGTCGAGACAAAGAACAAAGGCGCCTTTGCGATGGTGCTGCATGGGGCCAAGTATCTAGATGCCACCTCCCAGCCTTTGCAAAAGCGGACAATCGCCAGTTGGTAGAACGGGACACTTTGATTGCAGCCACCCGCCATCGAAATTGACCCTTGATCCCGGGTCCGCCCTGGTGGCTAATCAGTGTCCGGTCTATTGTTTGTCACGCGCCCACATTAGTAATCCACACCGAGGGGTGGCTTACTAACGACGGATCGAGTGGCGGCACCGCTGGAGGTCGAGCAGCTAATCACCGAACCGGTTGATGTGCTCGCGTTGCACTGGCCACGGCCACCGCCCTGCTGCGCGAGCATGGTTGTATCTCCTGGCTTATCCGCCTGCTTCCGCTTCTCAATGCTGGCTGGGACAGCACTCTGGGAAACGTGATCAGCCATGCCGCGACCGTTTCGACCGACCTGTCCAAGAGCGCAGCGCGACTGTGGCAGGAAACGCAGAGGCGCCAACCATGCCGGCAGCCCGGTTCGCCAAGGGCGGCGAGCCGCTGGATCCAGGCGCAGATAGCCGACTATGGCCTGACGCTGCGAAGAATGGCAGTGATCGCCGCGCGAGTCGCCTGCAGCAAGGCCTTGCGCCATTCTTGACTTCGCACTGTGACTACTCCAAATGGATGACCCTGCACCCAGGTGCCTACGTGGCGCAGCAGGCCATTTGGACGATGCCCTGGCACAGGGACTTTCATTATGCTGGTGCTGACATCACACCAATGGTATCTGGGGGAAGCCATGGATGGATGCTTGGAAAGCGGACGCCGGCTCTCCGCAGGGCACGGCGTGTCCGAGCTGACTGAAAAGGCAGCGGCGGCAGCGGAGCTGGCTGGAACGACGCGCCGGTGCCGTGTCCCGATGTTGAACTTTGCGAACGCGTAGCGGGTCGCCATGGATGCCGCTACCGCAGCGCCCGTTCCGCAGGCGGCAGACGCCGACTGGGAACTGCCGTCCGCCGCGCAGCCGCGAGCGGATGCCGACGATCCGCTGTTGGGATGCTTGCTCTGGCTGACGCGCGCCTTCCATCGGCCGGTATCGGCCGAAGCCTTGCTGGCAGGCTTGCCGCTCGAAGCCAACCGCCTGAGCCCAGACTTGTTCCCGCGCGCGGCGGCGCGAGCCGGCATATCAGCCAGGCTGGTCCGGCGCAGCCTCGACGACATCCCTGACCTGGTGCTGCCGGCGGTCCTGCTGCTCAGGTCGAGGCAGGCCTGCTTGCTGGTGCGTCGTCAGGACGACGGCCGCTTCCTGGTCGCGATGCCGGAAGCAGGCGATGGCGAGCAGGCGCTCACGCGCGAGGAACTGGAAGCCCGCTACGCCGGACATGCCATCTTTGCGCGCCCCGCGCACCGCTTCGAAGCCGCGGCTGAAGCGGATGCGGCGCGGCCGCGCCAGTGGTTCTGGGGCGCGATGCGCCAGTCATGGCCGCTCTATGGCGAAGTGCTGGTGGCCTCGCTGCTGCTCAGCCTGTTCGCGCTGGCCATGCCGCTGTTCACCATGAATGTGTATGACCGCGTGGTGCCTAACCATGCGATGGAAACATTGTGGGCACTGGCGATCGGCGTCGGCCTGGTCATTGGCTTCGACCTGCTGATGCGTACCTTGCGCGGCTACTTCGTCGATGTGGCCGGCAGGCGCATCGATGTCACGGTCTCCGCCTGCGTGTTCGAGCGCGTGCTGGGCATCCAGATGAAGGCCCGGCCGGCCTCGGTAGGCAGCCTGAGCAGCCAGTTGCAGGAGTTCGAGTCGGTACGTGAGTTTCTCACCTCGGCAACCATTACCACGCTGATCGACCTGCCATTCGCTATGGTCTTCATCGCGGCAATGTTCTGGGTGGGCGGGCCGCTGGCATCGGTGCCGCTGCTGACGGTGCCGCTGGTCATCGGCGTGAGCGTGGCACTGCAGGGCCCGCTGTCGCGGGCGGTTCGCGCCACCAGCGCCTGTGCCGCCCAGCGCCAGGCCGCGCTGGTCGAAACACTGGTCGGACTGGAAACCATCAAGACCACTGGCTCGGAAGGCAGCGCCCAACGCAACTGGGAGCAGGTGGTGGGGCAGATGGCCAGGCTTGGGCTGAAGTCGCGCCTGCTGTCCGCCTGCGTGATCAACTTCTCGCTATTCGCCCAGCAGGCCGCAGCGCTGGCGGTGGTGGTGCTGGGCGTGTATCTGATTGCCGAAGACCGCCTCACCACGGGCGGGCTGATTGCCTGCACCATCCTCGCCGGCAGGGCACTGGCCCCGCTGTCGCA
This sequence comes from Cupriavidus sp. 22TCCZM01-5, assembly GCF_057798915.1. NCBI lineage: Bacteria > Pseudomonadati > Pseudomonadota > Betaproteobacteria > Burkholderiales > Burkholderiaceae > Cupriavidus > Cupriavidus sp. 22TCCZM01-5. The sequence continues at coordinate 3,743 of NZ_JBYOJR010000028.1, read as the reverse complement.
GATGGCGGCGCTGGCCACGCGCTATCACCAGGCCCGCACGGCGCTGGCCGGGCTGGACCGCATGATGGCGTTGCCGGTCGAGAGGCCGCCAGAAAAGCGCTTTGTCCATCGCCCGCCGCTGCGCGGCGAGATCGAGTTTCGCCAGGTCAGCTTCCGCTACCCGGGGCGTGCCAGCGCCGCACTGGACGAGGTTTCGTTCCGCATCGCCAGCGGCGAGCGGGTTGGGCTAATCGGGCGCATCGGTTCGGGCAAGACCACGATCGAGAAGCTCATCCTGGGCCTCTATGCCCCGGACGCCGGCACCGTGCTGGTAGACGGCACCGAAGTGCGCCAGCTCGATCCGACGGCGCTGCGGCGCGATATCGGCTATGTGCCGCAGGACGTCGTGCTGTTCAGTGGCACCGTGCGCGACAACATCGTCATGGGGGCGCCCCATGCCGGCGACGAGGCGGTCCTGCGCGCGGCGCGGCTTGGCGGCGTCAGCGATTTCGTCGACCGCCTTCTGGACGGCTTCGATCTGCGCCTGGGCGAGCGGGGAGAGGGCCTGTCGGGCGGTCAGCGCCAGGCCATTGCCATCGCCCGTGCCGAATTGTTGCAGCCACCGCTGCTGCTGCTGGACGAACCCAGCAGCGCGATGGACAACCGTACCGAAGAACTGTTCAAGGCGCGCCTGGCTGACGCATTGGGTGGCCGGACTCTGATCCTGGTGACGCATCGTGGTTCGCTGCTCAGCCTCGTGGACCGGCTTATCGTGATGGACCAGGGACGCATCGTTGCCGACGGGCCCAAGGCCGAGGTGCTGAGCGCCCTCGCGGGGAGGAAGCTTCATGTCGCCGCGGCCTGAGCCGGGCCGCGCCCCGCTGGCGCGGCGCATCCTGTCGGCCCTGCGGGCGCCGGACGATGACAGCGCCTTTATGAGCGAGCGCAATGCCGCAGCGTTCGCCGCGCCGCGCCGCTTTGCGCACTGGATACTTTGGGCCACGCTGGCGTTTGTGCTGGTCGGCCTCGCCTGGGCCGCGCTGGCGCGGGTGGACGAGGTCACGGTGGGCGAGGGCAAGGTGATTCCCTCCAGCCAAGTCCAGGTGGTGCAGAACCTCGAAGGCGGGATCGTCGCGGAAATCATGGTGCGGCCAGGGCAGGTGGTGAGCAAGGACCAGCCCCTCATGCGCATCGACGACACCCGCTTCACTGCCTCCTACAACGAGGGGCGGACGAAGGACGATGCCCTGGTGGCCCGGATCGCCCGGTTGAGCGCCGAGGCCGGTGGCCAGCCGTTTGGCGCCGCTACGGACGCGGAAACCGGAAACCGGGGGTTCGTGACTGAGGAACGTTCCTTGTATGAATCACGCAAGCGCGCCCTGGAAGCCAATCTTGCGGTGCTGCGCCAGCAGGGGGAGCAGCGTCGCCAGGAGCTGTCGGAGAAGCGCTCGCGCGAGCAGCAGTTGCGGCAGAGCCACGGGCTGGTGTCGCGGGAGCTGGCCATGATGCGCCCCATGGTGGCGCAGGGCGTAGTTTCGGAGGTGGACCTGCTGCGGCTGGAGCGCCAGGCCAACGACCTGCAGGGCGAGCTCGATGCCACACGACTGGCCATGCCGCGCCTAGATGCGGCCTACCGCGAGATCCAGAAGAAAATCGAGGAAATCACCACGCATTTCCGCGCCGAGGCCATGCAGGATCTCAACCAGGCCAAGGCCGAACAGCAGGCGCAGAGTGCAACCAATACCGCGCTGCAGGACCGTGTTGACCGCACCCTGGTGCGCGCCCCGCTGGCCGGCATCGTCAAGCAGGTCAAGATCAATACCGTCGGCGGCGTGATTCAGCCCGGCATGGATCTGGTGGAAATCGTGCCGCTGGAAGACACGCTGCTGGTGGAGGCGCGGGTGCGGCCGGCCGACATTGCCTTCCTGCGCCCGGGGCAGCCGGCCATGGTCAAGCTGTCAGCCTACGATTTTTCGATTTACGGCGGCTTCCCGGGCACGGTGGAACATATCAGCGCCGATACGCTGACGCCTGATCGTCCTGGTGAACGCCCCGAGAGCTACTACCTGGTGAGGGTGCGCACCCGGGGCAACCGTCCGACCGGCAGCACTGAACAAGTCGTAATCCTGCCTGGCATGGTAGCCACGGTGGACGTGCTGACCGGTCAGAAGACCATCCTGCACTACCTGCTTAAGCCGATTGTCAAGACCAAGGAAACGGCGTTTCGGGAACGCTGAACGAAAACGCGGGCAGCCGTTCCGCGCATCACGATGACAGGCATGGCCGGACAAACGGGCTGCCATTCATGACGGAGGGAAATCATGGCCACACTGAGCGGTACGAACGGGAACGACAACATCATCGGAACCGCCACGAACGACATCATTCTCAGTGGCAACGGCAATGACTACGTCTCGGCTGGCGATGGCAATGATTATGTCGATGGCGGCAACGGCGACGACATCATTGAAGGCGGTAGTGGCAATGACACCCTACTGGGCGGCAATGGCAAGGACCGGGTGTTCGGCGGCCTCGGCAACGACAGCCTGGCAGGCGGCAATGGTGTCGATGCAGTCTATGGCGGCAGCGGCGACGATGTGATCGGCAGCGTCGACAGCGTTCCCGGCGCGAACGGAAGCGACAACGGCGGCGATACGCTGTACGGCGACGGCTTCGACACCTATGCCGACTATCTGGCGGGCCGCGGCCATGAGTCGCCCCAGCCCGGCAATGACCGCATCTACGGTGGCAATGGCGACGACCTGATCTACGGCGACAATGGCAACAACGCGGAGATTGGGGGCAACGATTTCCTGTTCGGCGGCAACGGCAATGACACCATTTACGGCGAGGGCGGCAACGACACCGTCCAGGGCGGTGCAGGCGCCGACACGCTGAGCGGCGGCCGTGGCAACGACGTGTTCGTCTATGCCTCGGTGTCGGATTCCACCGCTGCCAGCATGGACGTCATCACCGACTTTGTCCGCGGCTCCGACCACATCGATCTGCGTCCGGTCCTGGGCGATGCCGGCTTCGCTTGGGGCGGGCGTACACCCACGGCTCATGGTGCCTGGTTCCAGCAATCCGGAGGCAATACTTACGTCTATGTGGATGTCGACGGCAATCCCGCCACGGCGGAAATGGTGATCCGGCTCAATGGCACACATGAGCTGACCAAGTCCGACTTTGCCGGCTACGATAACCACGCCCCCGTTGCCGCCGAGGACGCCAATGGCATCCGCGAGGACAATTCGCCGAACCCCATCAGCGGCAACGTCCTGTCGAATGACAGCGACGTGGACGGCAATGTCCTGGCAGTGGTCAATCCCGGCATCTACACGGGGCAGTACGGTACGCTGACCCTGAGTGCCGATGGCACCTATTCCTATACGCTGAATAATGGCAGCAGTGAGGTGCAGGCTCTTTGTGACGGCGAACATGTCCAGGATGTGTTCAGCTACGGCGCAACAGACGGCCAGGCCAATATGGCTTCGACCTTGAGCATCCGGATCACGGGTGCCAATGACGGGGCGACGATCACCGCCTCGGCGAATGAACATACGGCAGTATCGGAAGCTGCCAGTCCGGGTAATGCGCTGGAAAATGTTGCATTGGCCAGCGGCACGCTGACCGTGCACGACGTGGACGCTGGCCAGGCGCACTTTGCCGCGGTGGCGCCGGAGAGCCTCGCGGGCACCTATGGCACCTTCACGTTCGACAGCGGCACCGGCGCCTGGAGCTACACGCTCGACAACGGCAAGGCC
>NZ_JBYOJR010000027.1:0-94389 GCF_057798915.1 Cupriavidus sp. 22TCCZM01-5 | reverse complement strand
CGCTACGCGCAGAGCCCTAGTCTGGGCACCCAGGCCGCAGGCAAACCGCGCCGCAGCGAAGCGAAGAAACCGAACCGTTGGCACTGGCGACGATGATGCCCCGCGCACACCGACTAGGACGCGCGCGCAGCGCAGCCGAAGGCGTCCCACCACTGACGCTTTTGGAACGCTGTACCCGAGCCCTACATGGGGATCGTACACAAGCAGGTTATCGCAGGCACTGGTTCTGACTCACTATGCGTAGCAGGCTCGAACGGGCAACCACGTATCGCGAGACCAAAGCCGCTTGAAAACAAGGAGCGCATCGTTGATGGCCAGCCGCCAGGCGACGCGCTTCTTGCCTACTTCTTGTCGCTCGGACAAGAAGTAGGTCGCCGGCTACGCCGGCGAAACAGCGGCGCCCGCCAAGCACGACATGCCAATCCCCACCACAAAACCCCTCCAGCGCAATCCGTTCAGAACTTGTATCTCACCCCCGCATAAACCGCCCGCCCGGCGCCCGGATAGAACACCGCCGTATTAGCGGTTCGCGCATCGGTGACCGTGCTGAAGTCACTCACATAGCGCTTGTTGCCAAGATTGCGCGCATCCAGGAACACCGTCAGGCCATGCTTGAAGTCGTAGCTCGCCTGCACACCGAACAGCACGTAGGAGGGCACCTTCAGGGTATTGGCGTAATCGACGAAGGCGCCGGTCGGGACCCAGTCGATGGTGCCCGCAATGCGCAGCCCCGACGCCTGGCTGTAGGCCAGCGTGGTGCGCAGCACGTGCTCGGGCACACCGGCAATACGGTTGTTGCCGTACTGCGGATCGTTGTCGAAGCGGAAATCGCTGTAGTTCCACAGTTGCGACAGTGTGACCTTGTCGGCGGTGGTGGCCACGTTCTGCAGCAGGTCGGCGCTCAGCCCCAGCTCCACGCCCTGCAGCGTGGTGCGATTGGCGTTGAAGGTGGCGGCCGGCACGTTCGGGTTGGTCGTGTATTGCAGGAGCTGGTCGCGCACCAGCGAGCGGTACAGCGTGAGGTCCCACGCCAGCCGCTCGCGGCGCCCGCGGGTGCCCATCTCCAGGGTCCAGCCATGCTGGGCCGAAAGCGGCACGAACTGCCGGGTGGTGCCGATGGTCTGGTTCAGGTCGCTGAAATCAGGTACGTCCGCGCTGCGCGTAATGTCGGCAAAGGCCTGGACATCTTTCACAGGCTCCCACAGCACGCCGAACTTGGGGTTCACGCCGCTGTAGCTGGTGTCGTCGGCCTTGGGCACCGGGTTGGCGGGCAGGCCGCCAAAATCCTTGTAACGGCGTTCGTTATAGTAGGCCTTGGCACCTGCCATCAGCGCGACGGTGGGCACCACGTAGAGGCGGTCTTCCAGGTAGGCCTCGTAGTTGTAGGCATCCTGCCTGGCGTTGAGGGTCTGCGCGCCGCGGTTGCCCGAGATGTTGACGTACTGGCGCGCGTCATTGTTGCCGCCAAAGAACCTTGCCCCGGCTATGACCTCGTTGCGCATGCCGCCGACAGTCTGCGTTCCGGCATAGCGCGGCGCGAAGCCATAGGTCCAGTAGTCCTGGTCGATCACCTGGAAGATCGGGTGGTACAGGCTCTTGTGGATGACCCAGGTGGAGAAATCCAGCTGGCCCCCGTCGAGCTTGACCGTGGTGACGTTGGCCAGCCGTTCGGTGCGCGTGTTGCGCGCCTGGTCACCGGCCAGCGCGCTGGCCGAGGCCTTGGTCGGGTTGTTCAGCGCATCTTGCAGCGACAGGGTGCCGGGCAGCAGCTGGTCGACGACATAGGCGCCCACATAGAAGCGGGTTTCAACCGTCGGGCTGAAGCGGTAGCCGAAGTTGGCGTTGAGCTGCTCATACTGGCCGCGTTCGTGGTCCCGGTAGCCTTCGGAGTGATCGACGCTCAGGTTGGCCAGGAAATCGAAATTGCCGATCTGGCGCGACACCTGCCCAGCCGCGCGGATGGTGCCGAAGCTGCCACCGTCGACGCGCATCTGGTTGGGCGAATCGGCAGTGAAGGCCGTGGGCGTGGTGAAGTTGATGGCGCCGCCGAGCGTGGAGCTTCCGTACGCCAGGCCATTGCCGCCCTTGTAGACCTCGGCCGCGTTCAGGCCGATCGGGTCGATCTGGTAGAAGTCGCCGCTGCCGTCGGCGAAGTTGGTCGGCACGCCGTCCTGGAGGATCTCCAGGCCGCGCGTGTGGAAGCCGCGCGCGATGCCGGAACCGCGGATCGACAGCCGCAGTTCCTGGCCATAGCGCTCCTGCACATAGACGCCGGGCGCGTCCTTGAGCACATCGCGCAGGTTGCTGGCGTAGGTGTTGGCGTAGGTGTCGGCATCGACAAAGCCGACCGAGCCGGCCGACTGGTACAGCGATTCGCGCTGCTTTGCCACGCCAGGCGCGGTCAGCGAGCCCTCGGCTTTGGCGGTGGCCGTCACCGTGGGGAGCGTGACCGGCTCCGTGCCCGTGGCAGGAACGGTCTGCGCGATGGCAGCGCCGGTCAATGCGGCGGCTGGCAGCGCCGCAGCGCGCCGCCAGTGTGTGGCTCGTTTCATGATTTCCCTTGGCCGGCACATCGGCGCCCATCTGAAACAGGCGCGGTGCTCTGGATCTAATTCGACAGCCGGCAAGGATACGGAGCGCGGGCCATTGCGGCAATGTGACAGAGCGCCGCACACGCGGCGCCCGGGTCACAGGCGCGGGCGCCGCGGGCTCAGGCAGCGCGCGCGTTGCAGGCGCAGTCCGCGCCGTGACGGTGTGCCGCCGGCATGGCTTGCTGGCGCGATACGCGCTGCCACGCGCGCACGTCCTGGCCGGCCAGGCGGCCGCGCAGCTTGCGTGCCGCCGACACCATATTGGCCAGCGCGGCCTCGGTCTCCTCCCAGCCGCGGGTCTTCAACCCGCAGTCGGGATTGACCCACAGGCGCTGCGGCGGCACCACCTCGCAGGCGCGGTCGAGCAGTTTCTCCATGGCGTCCACCGACGGCACGCGCGGCGAGTGGATGTCATAGACGCCCGGTCCGATCTCGTTCGGGTAGTCGAAGTCGCCAAAGCCTTCCAGCAGCTCCATGGCCGAGCGCGACGTCTCGATCGTGATCACGTCCGCGTCCATGGCCGCGATCGACGGCAGGATGTCGTTGAACTCGGCATAGCACATATGGGTGTGGATCTGGGTCTGGTCGGCTACGCCCGCGGCCGACAGCCGGAACGCGGTGACCGCCCACGCCAGGTAGGCGTCCCAGTCGGCGCGGCGCAGCGGCAGGCCTTCGCGCAGCGCGGGCTCGTCGATCTGGATCACGCGGATGCCGGCCTGCTCCAGGTCGCAGACCTCGTCGCGGATGGCCAGTGCCAGCTGGCGCGCGGTATCGGCGCGCGGCTGGTCGTCGCGCACGAAGGACCATTGCAGCATGGTGACCGGGCCGGTCAGCATGCCCTTCATCGGGCGCTCGGTCAGCGACTGGGCGTAGCGCGCGGTATCCACAGTCATCGGCTCGGGGCGGTACACGTCGCCATAGATCACGGGCGGCTTGACGCAACGCGAGCCGTAGCTCTGCACCCAGCCGTTTTCCGTGAAGGCGTAGCCGCACAGCTGCTCGCCAAAATACTCGACCATATCGTTGCGCTCGGCTTCGCCGTGGACCAGCACGTCCAGGCCCAGCGCTTCCTGCTTGCGCACGGCCAGCTCGATGTCGCCGCGGATGCGCTGCAGGTACTCGAGCGCGCCGATGTCGCCACGCTTGTAGGCGGCGCGCGTCTGGCGGATGGCGGCGGTCTGCGGGAACGAGCCGATGGTGGTCGTGGGCAGCAGCGGCAATTGCAGGGCCTGGCGCTGGCGTTCGATGCGCGCGTCGAACGGGCTGGCGCGCTCGGCCATGTCAGGCGTGACCGCGGCCAGGCGCTGCTGCACACGCGGGTTGACCACGCGGCGCGACTGGCGGCGCGACGCCTGCACGGCATCCGATGCAGCGAGCTGCGCGGCGACCGTGTCTTCTCCCTGGTTAAGCGCCGTGGCCAGCACGCGCAGCTCGCCCAGCTTTTCCGTGGCAAACGCGAGCCAGGACTTGAGTTCGGCATCCAGGCGCAGCTCGTGCTGGAGCGATACGGGCACGTGCAACAGCGAGCACGAGGGCGCCAGCCACAGACGCTCGCCCAGTTCGGCGTGCAGCGGCCGCAGCGTGTCAAGCACGCGGCGCAGGTCGGTACGCCAGATATTGCGGCCGTCGATGATGCCGAGGGAAAGTACGGCCTCGGCCGGCAGCGCCCGGCGCCAGGCGTCGAGCTGGGCGGGCGCACGCACCAGGTCGATATGGAAGCCCTGCACCGGCAGCGCGGCGGCACGGGCGGCATGGTCGGCTGCGCTGTCGAAATAGGTGGCAAGCAGCAGCTTCACGCCGGATCCTGCCAGTGCAGCGTAGGCCCGGTCGTAGGCGTTCAACCAGCCCTCGTCGAGGTCCAGGCTCAGCGCCGGCTCGTCGATCTGCACCCATTCGATGCCACGGGCCTGCAGGCGCGCGAGGATGCGCTGGTAGGCCTGAACCAGTTGCGGCAACAGCGACAGCTTGTCGAATCCGGCTTCGTGCGTCTTGGACAGCCACAGGTAGGAGACCGGTCCGATCAGCACCGGGCGCGCCTTCAGGCCAAGTGCCAGCGCTTCCTCGATCTCCTCGAAGAACCAGTCGGGGCCGCCGTCGAAGCGGGTGCCCGAGTCCAGCTCCGGTACCAGGTAGTGGTAGTTCGTATCGAACCACTTGGTCATTTCCATGGCCGGCTGCTCGCGGTTGCCGCGCGCCAGTTCGAAATGCTGGGCCAGCGTCAGGCTGGCCGGGTCGAAGCCGAAACGGCGCGGCAGCGCGCCGAGCAGCGTCGTGAGGCCCAGCACCTGGTCGTAGTATGCGAAATCACCGGTGGCGACCGTGTCCAGGCCGCTGTCCGCCTGAAGTTGCCAGTGGCGGCTGCGCAGGGTGGACGCCACGCTGCGCAGGTCGGCTTCCGTGCTTTCGCCGCGCCAGAAGGACTCCTGCGCGAATTTCAGTTCACGGCGCGCGCCGATGCGCGGAAAGCCGAGGATGTGTGTGCGTGCCATGACGATGCTCCCAAAGGTCTTGTCTGGCGCACAGTGTCGGTTTCGCCGTAAAATGAATCAAGCGACATGTTTTAAACAAAGTATGAATAGATTTCATATCAAGCGGATTCAACGCGCCGCTGCAAGGGGCGTGGCGTGATCGAGGTCAGGCATTTCCGCTCGCTGGTGGCCATCGCCGAATCGGGCAAGCTGGCCACGGCTGCCGAACGCGTGCACGTGAGCCAGTCGGCGCTGTCCCACCAGATCAAGGCAGTCGAGGCGCACTATGGGCTGCCATTGTTCGATCGCACGCGCCAGGGGCTGCGCTTTACGCCGGCCGGCGAACGCCTGCTGGCGCTGGCGCGCGAGGTACTGGCCGCCGTGAGCGCGGCCGACCGCGATATCGAACGGCTCAAGGGCGACACGCGCGGCGAGTTGCGCGTGGTGCTGGAGTGCCACACCTGCTTTGACTGGCTGATGCCGGTGATGGACGAGTTCCGCCGGCGCTGGCCGGAAGTGGAGGTCGACCTGGTGGCGGGCTTTCACGCGGATCCGATCGCCTTGCTTGGCGAAGGCCGGGCCGACATGGTGATCGGCTCGATGCCGGCCACGCGGCGCGGGCTGGACGTCGCGCCGCTGTTCCGCTTCGAGATCCTGGCCGTACTAGCCAACGAGCACCGGCTACGCAACAAGCGGCGCATCGAAGCCGCGGATCTCGACGGGGAGACGCTGATCACCTACCCGGTGCCCGAGGCGCGCATCGACCTTATCCGCGAGGTGCTGGAACCTGCGGGAATCCGCCTGCAGCGGCGCACTGCCGAGCTGACCGTGGCCGTACTGCAACTGGTGGCCAGCCGCCGCGGCGTGGCGGCACTGCCGAACTGGGGTGTGAAGAACTACGTCGATCACGACTACGTACTGGCCAAGCGCATCGGCGCCAAGGGGCTGTGGAGCGAGTTGTACGCCACGGTTCCGGCGGCCATATCGCAGCGGCCTTATGTGGCGGACTTCGTGTCGATCGTCCGCGATATCTGCGCCGCCCAACTGGACGGCATCGAGCTGCTGCCGCCCGACTGAGCCGGCAGGTCAGGCGTGAAGCGCCAGGGCCGCTTCGAAGGCAGCCGGGGCAGGGAGGCCATCGCCGGAATCGACGAGATCGTCGTCCCCGACATCGGCCATCAGGATCTCCACATCCATGCCATTGCTCAGGCGCCGGACGAACAGATGCAGCAGATCGGCATCGGCGGCGGTCAGTGTGGCGTTCACCAGATGCCGTGCCGAGGCATCAAAGCGCATCTGCTGCAGGGCCAGGCCGGTGCGGCGCGCATTGGCCAGCACCCATTCCATGGCGCCAAGGAGATCGTCGTCGGCGAGGCGGAAATCAAGTCGCAAGGTGGGATGGAAGGTGGCAGGCATGTGGCGTGGGAAGCAAGTGTGTCGGTCAGGTAAATTTACCAGCAGACCCGGAAAATTGGCTTCTGAATTGCCTGCCAAATTCATTAAATGAAGGAAGAATCATCTTCATGGAATAGAATTGTCAAAAGACTATTCCTTCAGGCGGAGATATCCCATGGCAATCGTTCCCAAGCTCGATGACGTCGATCGCCGCATTCTGCGCGAGCTGCGGCGCGATGGCAGGTTGTCCAATGCCAGGCTCGCGGAGCAGGTGGGCCTGTCCGCCACGCCCTGCTGGAACCGCGTGCGCGCGCTGGAAGAAAGCGGCGTGATCGAGGGTTATGCCGCGCTGCTGAACCAGAAGGCGCTGGGGCTGCCGGATACGGTGCTGATCGAGGTCACCCTGGAACGCCACGACGACGACATGCTCGACCGCTTCGGCCAGGCGCTGGCCAAGTTGCCCGAAGTCCTGGAGGCCCATCTGCTGACCGGCGAGTATGACTATCTGATCAAGGTGGCTGTGGCGGGCACGGAAGGCTACGAGGAGTTCCTGCGGCACAAGCTGTACAAGCTGCCGGGCCTGCGCCATAGCCGTTCGACCTTCGTGCTCCGAACCTTGAAAAGAGAGCCTTCGGTCGCGCCATAGGCCTGCTCTTCAGGGCACCTGGACGAGGCTGTTGCGCGCTTCTGAACAAACCGTTCAAAGCGCCTGCCGGCGCCGTCGGCAAGCGTCAAGATACAATTCCGCTCATAATGTCGAGCGGCGCCGGCCCGGCCGGCCCCCTGATTTCCTTGAATACCGGTATGAACGACACAGAGATTACGCTGATTGATTCGGCGCGCCTGCCGACCCGATTCGGCGAATTTACGGCACACGCCTTCAAGGGCGTGGATTCGGGCACCGAGCACCTGGCCCTCAGCGTGGGAGACATCACGGGCGAAGATGTGCTGATCCGCATGCATTCGGAGTGCCTGACCGGTGATGTGTTCGGTTCCTGCCGGTGCGACTGCGGCCCGCAGCTGGAACTGGCGATGGAGAAGATCGCCGCCGAGGGACGCGGCATCCTGCTGTACCTGCGTGGCCACGAAGGCCGCGGCATCGGCCTGGCTGAAAAGATCCGCGCCTACGCGCTGCAGGACACCGGCCTCGATACGGTCGACGCCAACCTGGCACTCGGCCAGGCCATCGACGCGCGCAATTACGCGTTTGCCGCCGACCTGCTGCACCAGTGGGGGGTGAAGTCGGTGCGCCTGATGAGCAACAACCCGCTCAAGGCCGCGGCGCTCGAGAAAGCCGGCATCGTCGTGAAGGAGCAATTGCGGCATATCGTGCCGTCCAATGCCGAGAACGAAAAATACCTGGCGACCAAGCGGTCGCGGATGGGGCATTTGCTGGATTAGGCCAAAGCGACCGGCGCATGCTGGTCGTCGTGACCCTGAATTGGATACGCCCCTGGGCATCGCCCGGGGGCGTTGTCTTTCGATGCCCAGAGATGAACGGCAGGGTTCATTCCGCACCAGACTTTTGTTTTTCCATTTCAACGAATCTGTGTCCAGGCTGATAGACTGTACGGATATACAGTTCTCGCCGCCGCGTGCGGCCGGGTGCCCGGCCTCGGGAACCCGGGCCAGACGAAGGATCATCGCGCCTGTGCTAAGGTGCTTTCTTGCGCCGCCATGATCCTGAGAGGGTGGCATAACCTTCTGATTCAAAAGAGAAAAACGTGTCGAGCAAGCAGCTGATCCGTATTCGGGGCGCCCGCCAGCACAACCTCAAGAATGTCGACCTCGATCTCCGCCCCGGCGAGATGACGGTGGTGACGGGGCCGTCCGGTTCGGGCAAGTCCAGTCTGGTGTTCGACACGCTCTATGCCGAGGGCCAGCGGCGCTACGTGGAAACGTTCAGCGCCTATGCGCGCCAGTTCCTCGACCGGATGGATCGGCCGCAGGTGGAGCGCGTGGATGGCGTACCGCCGGCCATTGCGATCGACCAGACCAACCCGGTGCGCAGCTCGCGCTCGACGGTCGGCACCATGACCGAGTTGAACGACCACCTGAAGCTGCTCTATGCGCGCGCGGCGGAACTTTTCGACCGGCAGACCGCGAAGCTCGTGCGGCACGACTCGCCTGAAACGATTTACGCGGAATTGCTCGCGCGCACGGCTGCAGGCCAACCCCATCACGATGCGCGGCTGGTGGTGACGTTCCCGGTCGAGCTGCCCGAATCGACCACTGAAGAGGAAGTCCAGCAATGGCTGTCGGTCAGCGGCTATACCCGCGTGCAGGCGCAACGCGTGGTCGAGTCGTCGACCGGGACGCGCAAGGTGCTGGACGTCGTAGCGGATCGCTTTCGCATCGGATCGGTCGAGAAGGCCCGCGCGGTGGAGGCGATCGAAGCCTCATTGCGGCGCGGCGGCGGCCGCGTCAACGTCTATGTCCTGGCCGATGAAGCCGATGGCCCGGTCTGGCGCTTTTCCACGGGCCTGCACAGCCCCGACAGCGACCTGCGCTATGCCGATCCGCAGCCGGCGCTGTTCTCGTTCAACTCCGCCTATGGCGCCTGCGAGACCTGCCGCGGGTTTGGCCGCGTGATCGGCGTGGATCTCGGGCTGGTCATTCCGGACGTGCGCAAGACCCTGCGCCAGGGCGCCATCAAGCCAATGCAGACGCCGGCGTGGAAGGAATGCCAGGACGACCTGATGCGCTATGCGGTCAAGGCCGACATTCCGCGCGATACGCCGTGGCCGGAGCTGACCGAGGCCCAGCGCCACTGGGTCGTGCACGGCTCGCCCGACTGGAACGGGCAGTGGAACAAGCAGTGGTACGGCGTGATGCGCTTCTTCAGCTACCTGGAGTCCAAGGCGTACAAGATGCATATCCGCGTGCTGCTGTCCAAGTACCGCAGCTACACGCCGTGCGAAACCTGCGGCGGCGCCCGCCTGAAGACCGAGTCGCTGTTGTGGCGCCTGGGTTCGAAGGACAATGCCGACGCCGCACTTGCGCCGCAGCAGCGCTTCCTGCCGCGCGGCGTGGACTGGGACCGTACCCAGCTTGAAGCCTTGCCCGGCCTGACCGTGCATGACCTGATGCTGATGCCGATCGCACGCATCCGCCGCTTCTTCGATGACCTGACGCTGCCCAGCAGCATGCTCGACGATGCGCTCAAGCTGCTGCTCGCGGAAGTCCGCACGCGGCTCAAGTACCTGTGCGACGTGGGCCTCGGCTACCTGACGCTGGACCGCCAGAGCCGCACGCTGTCGGGCGGCGAGGTGCAGCGCATCAACCTCACCACGGCGCTCGGCACGTCGCTGGTCAACACGCTGTTCGTGCTCGACGAGCCGAGCATCGGCCTGCACCCGCGCGACCTTAACCGCATTGTCGAGGCCATGCACCGCCTGCGCGATGCCGGCAACACGCTGGTGGTGGTCGAACACGATCCGTCCGTGATGCTGGCCGCCGACCGCCTGATCGACATGGGCCCCGGGCCGGGCGAGCGCGGCGGTACCATCGTCTTCGACGGCACGCCCAAGGACATCCGCGGCGCAGGCACGCTGACCGGCGACTACCTGGGCGGCCGCCGGCGCGTGGCCGATGCCTCGCACTGGCAGCGCCGGCCGGTGGATGCCACCGTGCCGCGCATCGTGCTGGAAGGCGCGACCGAGCACAACCTGCAGGACGTGACGGTGGAAATCCCGCTGCAGCGCCTGGTGTGCGTGACGGGCGTATCCGGCTCTGGCAAGTCCACGCTGCTGCAGGATGTGCTGTACCCGGCCATGGCACGCCATTTCGGCAAGGCCACCGAAGCGCCCGGCACGCACCGCGCGCTGCGCGGCGCGGATCTCGTCGATGATGTGGTGTTCGTCGACCAGTCGCCGATCGGCAAGACCGCGCGTTCCAACCCGGCCAGCTACGTGGGGGCGTTCGACGAGATCCGCAAGATCTTCGCCAAGGCGCCCATGGCCGTGCAGCGCAGCTATACGGCGGGCACCTTCAGCTTCAACTCCGGCGACGGGCGCTGCCCGACCTGCGGCGGCTCGGGCTTCGAGCATGTCGAGATGCAGTTCCTCAGCGACGTCTACCTGCGCTGCCCGGACTGCGACGGCAGCCGCTACCGTCCCGAAGTGCTGGAGGTGAAGATCGAGCGCGCCTTGCCCGGACAGCCGCCGCGCGCGCTGAGCGTGGCCGACGTGCTCGAACTGACCGTGTCCGAGGCGGCGTCCTACTTCGCTGGCGATGCCGCCGTACTGCGCGTGCTGCAGCCCATCGTCGACGTCGGCCTGGAGTACGTGAAGCTCGGCCAGCCCGTGCCCACGCTGTCCGGCGGCGAGGCGCAGCGCCTCAAGCTGGCGGGCTTCCTGGCCGAAGCCGCGCAGGCGGCGCAGCCCAAGGGCCGGGTGATCCGGCCCGACACCTCGCCCAAGCGCCTGTTCATGTTCGACGAGCCCACCACGGGCCTGCACTTCGACGACATCGCCAAGCTCATGCACGCGTTCGGCAAGCTGCTGGACGGCGGCCATTCGCTGGTGGTGATCGAGCACAACCTGGACGTGGTGCGTGCCGCCGACTGGCTGATCGACCTCGGCCCGGAAGGCGGCGATGCCGGCGGCCGCGTGGTCTGCACCGGCACGCCCGAGGACGTGAAGCGCTGCGCCGAATCGCATACCGGCCAGGCGCTGATCCACTATGACGCCGCGCTCGGTGAAGCGGGCACGCTGGCCGCGGAACGCGCCGAGAGCGATGGCGTGCCGCTGCAGGCCGCACTTCAGGCCCGGCGCGCGCGCCGCGCGATCGAGGGCGAGGACGTGGTGCGCATCGTCAACGCGCACGAACACAACCTGAAGTCGCTCAACGTTGACATCCCGCACGGCAAGTTCAACGTCGTGACCGGCGTATCCGGTTCGGGCAAGTCGACGCTCGCGTTCGACATCCTGTTCCACGAGGGGCAGCGCCGCTACCTGGAGTCGCTCAATGCCTATGCGCGTTCGATCGTGCAGCCCGCGGGCCGGCCGGAAGTCGATGCGGTCTACGGCATTCCGCCGACCGTCGCGATCGAGCAGCGCCTGTCGCGCGGCGGCCGCAAGAGCACGGTCGCGACCACGTCGGAAGTCTGGCACTTCCTGCGCCTGCTGTATGTGAAGCTCGGCATCCAGCACTGCGTGCATGACGGCGCGCCGGTGACTTCGCAAAGCCCCGACTCGATTGCCGCGCAACTCCTGCGCGACCATCGCGGCGAGCATGTCGGCTTGCTCGCGCCGCTGGTGGTTAACCGCAAGGGCGTCTATACCGATCTCGCCAAATGGGCCAAGGCGCGCGGCAACACGCACCTGCGCGTGGATGGCGAGTTCCTGCCGGTCGATCCGTGGCCGCGGCTTGACCGCTTCCGCGAGCACACCATCGAGCTGCCGGTGGGCGACCTGGTGATCTCGCCCGATAACGAAGGCCAATTGCGCGCACTGCTGGCGCAAGCGCTCGAAGCCGGCAAGGGCGTGATGCACCTGCTGGCCCCGCTCGACGGCCTGCACGACGCCATGCACAACGGCGTCGGCACCGCGCACGTGGGCGAGGTCAAGGTGTTTTCCACCAGGCGCGCCTGCCCGGTCTGCGGGACCAGCTATCCCGAGCTGGATCCGCGCATGTTCTCGTACAACAGCAAGCATGGCTGGTGCACCACTTGCGTGGGCACGGGCCTGACGCTGACGCGCGAGCAGCGCGCGGTGTTCGACGACACCGTGCTGGCCGGCGACGACCGCGGCCGCGAACAGAGCCTGCCGTCCGAGGAGCAGGAGCCGGAAGGCGTGGGCGATACCCCGTGTCCGGACTGCCACGGCACGCGCCTGAACCCGGTCGCGCGCGCCGTGACGTTCGACGACAACGCGATTGTCGATGTGGCGCAGTGGACGGTCTCGGACACGCGTCGCTGGGTCGACGGCCTGCGCCTCACGGGCCGCGACGCCGACATCGCGCGCGACGTGATCAGCGAGATCGGCAGCCGCCTGCAGTTCCTGGAGGAAGTCGGCCTCGGCTACCTGAGCCTGGACCGTGCCGCGCCGAGCCTGTCGGGCGGCGAGGCGCAACGCATCCGCCTGGCCGCGCAGCTGGGCAGCAACCTGCAGGGCGTGTGCTATGTGCTGGATGAACCCACCATCGGCCTGCATCCGCGCGACAACCAGATCCTGCTCGATGCGTTGCGCAAGCTCGGCGACAAGGGCAATACGCTGGTGGTGGTGGAGCACGACGAAGACACCATTCGCCGCGCCGACCACATCATCGATATCGGCCCGGGCGCAGGCAAGCGCGGCGGCACGCTCGTGGCGCAGGGCGGCGTAGCGGATCTCGCCGCCGCGGCGGATTCCACCACAGGACAGTTCCTGGCACGGCCCATCGTCCATCCGCTGCAGGCGCGGCGCACGGTCAGTCCCGGTGCCGCCGGCAAGCCGGCCGATCCGCCCGAATGGCTCACCGTCCACGGGGCGGCGCTGCACAACCTGCGCGATGTCACGGCGCGCATTCCGCTGTCGCGCCTGGTCGCCATCACGGGCGTCAGCGGTTCGGGCAAGTCGACGCTCGCGCGCGATGTGCTGATGACCAACCTGCTCGATGCGGTGGGCCGCTCGGTGCTGTCGTCGCCGGCTACGCGCCGCGCGCGCAATGCCGCGCAGCAGGAGGCCAGCGCCAGGGGAGCCCGCGCGGAAAAGAAGATGCTGAAGGTCGAACACGACTGGTACGGCTGCGAATCGATCACGGGTTGGGAATCGATCGATCGCGTGCTGGAAGTCGACCAGACGCCCATCGGCAAGACACCGCGCTCGTGCCCGGCGACGTATATCGGCGTGTGGGACACCATTCGCCGCCTGTTCGCCGACACGCTCGAAGCGCGTGCGCGCGGCTACACCGCATCGCGCTTCTCGTTCAATACCGGCGACGGCCGCTGCCCGGCCTGCGAGGGGCAGGGCGTGCGCACCATCGGCATGAGCTTCCTGCCGGACGTGAAAGTGCCGTGCGATGTCTGCCACGGCCAGCGCTTCAACCCCGAGACCCTGGCCGTGACCTGGCGCGGCAAGAACATCGGCGAGGTGCTGACGATGGAGATCGACGAAGCGGTGGAGTTTTTCTCCGCGATGTCGAACATTGCCCATCCGCTGCAGCTCATGAAGGACGTGGGCCTGGGCTACCTGACGCTCGGCCAGCCCTCGCCCACGCTGTCGGGCGGCGAAGCACAGCGCATCAAGCTGGTCACGGAGCTGAGCAAGGTGCGCGATGACATCACGCGGCGCGGGCAGAAGGCGCCGCACACGCTGTACGTGCTGGACGAGCCGACCGTTGGCCTGCACATGGCCGACGTAGCCCGCCTGATCCGTGTGCTGCACCGGCTGACCGATGGCGGCCACAGCGTGGTGGTGATCGAGCATGACCTTGACGTGATTGCCGAGGCCGACTGGATCATCGACCTTGGCCCGGAAGGGGGGGCGGGTGGCGGCACCATTGTCGGCGCGACCGATCCGGAATCGCTGTCGCGCATGCCCGCCAGCCACACCGGCGCGGCGCTGGTGCCCGTGCTGGGCCGCACCGAGGAACCGGTACGCGCCAGCGTCGGCTGAATGCCGGCAGCCGCTGAATGCCGGCAACCGAACAGGCCGGCAGGGCCGTGCGGCAGGCCCTGCCCGCAACAGTCGTGGGCCTGGCTCTGCTTCCGGCTCGGGTGCACCACGTGCGCCACATGTTCCCTCCGTCGCGGGCATGCCTTTCGCTAGATAGAGGCGACAGGCGTGCACTTTTGCGCGCGAACGGAGGTAACCATGAAGCATTTACGACCGAGCCGCGTGCTGTTGGCCGCGGTGCTCGCCGCGGCAGCGATGCCCGCCATGGCGCAGACGCCGGCAGCGCCGCGCGGCCCCGCCGATCCCTATACGCAGGGCGGACGCGTAGGCGACAGGTTCGATCCTTATTCGCAGGGCGCCAATGCGTCCACGCGCCAGGACCTTGCCCCCGAATCGCAGCCCTCCACCATGCCAGCACAGCCCGGCGCCACGCCAATGCAACCGGACGTGAATATGCCTGGCACCATGCAGCAGCGCACGCCTGACCCCTATACCAGTGGCGCGCAGTGGGCCAGCCCGAACCTCGGGCGGCCGATGGGGCGGCCCAGCAATTTCCTGGACGGGGCCTGAGCAGCCATGGACAGCCGCTGACGCGTCGCCGCGTCACGCGGTCGTTCTTACCGCTGCTTGAAATCATTGCCATTGCGCCCGCGGCGGGGCAAAGGAGATCACCCAATGAGACGAAGCGACTATTCCGATCGTCGCGGTGATGACGACTATCCGCGCGGCGACGACGAATACCTGCGCAGGCCGCCCCAGCGCCAGTACGGCAGCAATGAGCAGGGCTACAGCGATTTGCCGGCGCACGAGCGCACCGAACGCATGCGCCATCTCTCGGCCCGCCACGGCAATCCCGAAGAACGACTGCCACGCGAAATCGGGCGCGGCACCTGGGGCGGGCAGGACAGGGGGCCCGACGAGGAATGGATGGGGCTCTATGTCGAAGAGTGGAGTTGGCCCGCCTCCGGGTCTTCCCGGCAAGAGCGGTCCGGCGACGGGCGCCCCGATCCGCGTCGTGAGCCGGGGCGCTATCCCATGTATGGCCTGGATGAACAACGAGAACGCGAGCGCGGTTATGGCCGCGGCGATGCCGGTTACCGCCGCAGCGAAGGGCCGCGCAACTATCGCCGCGCGGACGACCGTATCGAGGACGATGTGTGCACGCGGCTGGCGCACGAACATGGGCTCGATGTGAGCGAGGTGACGGTCCATGTGCGCGACGGCGTGGTGACGATGGAAGGCACGGTGAACGACCGGCGCAGCAAGTACGAGATCGAGGACATTGCCGAGTCAGTGTTTGGCGTGCGCGAGGTGCTCAATCATATCCACGTCCACCGGTATGGCATGCTGGCCTCGGAGTAGACGGAGGAGTAGGCCGCCCGTGTCACAGCACCGCCCCGGCAATGCCGGGGCGGTGTCGTTTGAATTTGTCGGATGTGTCGCGCGGAGCTATCTGAACTTCGGTGGAGGAGGCGGACGCTCCTCGCGCTCGTCGGTGCGATCGGCCTTGTCGATCGGCACGTCGGCGGGCAGGCGCTCGGCCGCCCGCTCAATATCTTCGTTGATCGCTTCCTCGGGAAGCTCTTCATCAGGCGACTCGTGACGCTCGCGTTCGATCTGCGCCAGTTCGTCATCGATATCTTTTGCCGGCTCGGTCAGGTCCGGGTCCAGCGTGCTGGGCACGTTGCCACCGGTGGCCTGCGCGGCACTGCGGGCGTCGCTGCGCTGGCGTTCACCGTTACGCTTGCGCGTTGACGGGGCCGATGCTTGCGGCCGCGAAGCCGCGGACGCGCGCCTGTCTGCGCGCCCCCCGGTGCGTACGGTCTTGCTCATCCTGCTCTCCTGTTGCCATTCAGACATTCAGGTGTTCTCGACCGGCGGCTCAGTGGCCTCGGGGTCGCCGCCGCGGCGTACCGATGGCGGCTCGCCGTTCTCGTCCGGAGTGTCGTGTTCGCGCTCCACGTCGCGGCGGGGCTCGCGGCCGGGCTTGCCGCGTTCGTGGTCGACATCAGGTCCCTTGTGTGAGGTCCGCTTCAGGTCGCGCTGATTGTCATGCTCATGCTGGCGGTGCGTGCTCATTTGCCTTGGCCTCCTGAATCCTGGCTAGTCGGTACGGGCCTTCAGTTCGTCGGACACCGCGGTCACGCCGCGAACACTGCGCGCCATGTCCATCACACGCGCCCGTTGTGCGTCATCGCGCACAGTGCCTTCCAGTCGTACCACGCCGTCGGTCGTGCTGACCCGGATACTGGCCGGGTCCAGGCCCCGGCTCGACGCCAGGCGCGCCCGGACTTCGGTCGTGATGGCACGGTCGCTGCTGGCCTGGGTATCGCGCGGCTCGGCGGTGCGGCCTGGCGATGACGGCGCCGGGACCGGATCCGTGGGAGCGGCATGGATAGGGTGGATAGCGCTGCCGGCGAACAGCAGCGCGGCTGCCACGGCTGGCGCCGTGGATGCAAGCTTGGCGCGCACGCGAGTGTTCATGGCGGTGTCCTCCGGATTGCGCCGGCCGGGCCGGCCCTTGCAGATATCACCGCAAGCTTCGTTCCCGCGGCCTGGACGGTCGCGCGTGCGGCCATGTGGCGCAACCGGATCAGCGGTGCAGTACTTTTTACCGCGACTGAAGAAACTGCATGGGCTGACGCTGGAGCGGGGATTGCGTGCGCAAGGGCGATGGTCCGGGGGCACCGGCGCCGTGTTGTGTGGCGCGGCACTTGCGTTCAGCCACGTCTATAGTGAAGAAGATGCTGGCCTGGACCGCGCGGGGTGGCGTCCTGGCAGCCGGCCGGGGGGAGCGGCTCACCGATTGGGAGGAAGCTATGAATCTGGCCGCCGTCCTGTCTTCCCTCGTCCTCGCCTCGTCCGTGGCAGTGTCTTCGACACCCGTGGAGCGGCAATTGCTTGCCATGACGCCGACGGACTTTTCACAGCGCTTCAATACCGTGGCCCACGACACGGGCTCGGGGCTGACCCTGCCGTCCTTCAAGGCCAAGTCGGGCTGGCACCGGGCAGCACCAAGCACCGGCGTATCGGTGCTGGTGCGCGCGAGCCAGTCCGGCTACGCGCTGGACGAAGTCGTGGTGGTCTGCCAGGAGGTGGAGCGCTGCTTCCTGACCATCTGTACGGCTGCGCTGGCCATCGATAATTCGATCGATCCCCGTTTGCTGCAACGCTTTATCGTCGCCCGGATATCGACGGAACTGGGCGAGGTCGGCCTGGTCATGTCGGGCCTGGCGTACATCGTCGTGACGCCGAAGGAAGACGACTATGTGGCGCTGGTGATTCGCCCCTACCTGCCGCAGGAACAGGGCGCGTCGCCTACGCAAGCCAATACCGCCAGGCCGCTGATACCGATCGCCGGGCGTCGGACTCCGGGCGCAGCGCCGACCTTGTAACGGGCGTGTCGTGCTAACCCTGCCGCAGCAGCAGTGCGACGGGCAGCAGGGCCAATACCTCGCGGACAGGCAGCTTGCCATCCGGTCCTGCGGCGATTGTCTGGCCCGTCAGCGCCTCTACCCAGCCGCCTGACTGGCGCGCGCCGGCGTCGATGACGGTGTTGCCCCAGCGGGCCGGCACAACCCGGGGCAGTTCCTGGCCGACGAGCGCTGCGCCCAGGCGAGTGACCACCGTCAACGCTTGCTGCGCTCCGAGCGTCCGCACAAACGCGAGTACATGTTCCGCAAGAGGACCTTCTGCAGCGAGCTGCCGGTAGTCGCCCTGGCGGAACAGCGCTTCGTGCGCGCGGCGCACAGCCAGCGCATGCCGCACGAGCTGTTGCTTCACACGCCCGTCCCGCCAGCACGCCAGCCATTCGGCCCAGCCGGCGTGGCAGTCCAGTTGCGCTTGCAGGCGCTGGTAGTCGGGCGGGCGGCGGTTATCGGGGTCGACCAGGCTCAGGTCCCAGTCTTCGCAACCCTGGTACCGGTCGGGTACGCCGGGCGCCGTTAGCTGGATCATGGCTTGCGCGAGGCTGTTCATGGCCCCGGCCGCGGCCACGCGCTGCACGAACTGGCCGATCCGGGCGAGCAGGCCGCCCTGTGGCCAGCCCGTCGCCAGGCCGCGCAGGAACGTTTCGCACGCGTCTTCGTAAGCGGCATCCGGCATGGTCCAGTTGCCATGCAGCTTGGCTTCGCGAATGGCCTTGCGCTGCCATTGGCCGATGCGCGCCAGGAATGCCGTCAGCGCTTCGTCCTGCGCCAGCGCGTCGCGCTGCATCGGCCACGCACCCAGCAGAGTCTGGTACAGCATCAGCCTGTCGGCCGCGTCAGGGGCGCAGGGCAGCGAAGCCAGCATGCGCGCGCCGTCGACCTCCCACGCGTGCACCGCCACGGCCCATTGCTGCGGCAGCTCGCTCAATACCGCTAAGCGCATGCGCGCATCCTCGCCGCGCTTGTGGTCATGGGTGGCGGTGGCCAGCATCGCCTGGGGAAAAGACCGGTGCCGCGTTGCCATGGCGGCATGGAAGCCCGCCGGCGACAGCGCCAGCACGGCCGGATGGCTGCCGACCTCGTTGCGCGACAGCAGCGCTCCGTAGCGGTAGAACGCCGTGTCTTCGCCGGCCTTGGCGGCCAGCGCCGGCATCAGTTGCTGCACGCGGCGCCGGGCCTGTGCCGGCGCGCTGGCATCCGCCTCTGGCGTGTGCAGGCAGGCCTGGATGAAGTCGAGTGCGGCCGCCTGTTCCGGCGCGAGCGTGGCGCGGGCGCTGCGGGCCGCGGCATCCAGCATGGCCTGCTCGGCGTGGCGGGCGGCCGCGTCGCGGCGCGCAGGGGCACCATCCAGGTAGGTCCGGTAAACGGGCACGGCCACCAGCAACGCGGTCAACGCCCGGCGCAACGCTGGCCGCGTCAGGTCCCGCGTGGCAGGATCGGCAGCGGCGCAAGCGTGCAGCCGGGCGCAGGCGCCTTCGAATTCGGTGACGAGGTGATGCCGCAGGATCAGGCCGCGCGTCTCGGCCAGCGCAGCCTGGTAGCTGGCGGGGCGGCCTCCGGCCTGCCGCCACAGGGCGGCCAGCGGCATGGCGCCGGCCTCGCTGTGCAGCACGGCTGCGACCTGGTCCATGAAGTCATAGCCGGTGGTGCCGTCGACCCGCCAGTCCGCCGGCAGCGCCTCGCCCGGGGCCAGGATCTTCTCTACCAGCAGCCATGGGCGCGGCCGGAAGGGCGCCGATGGCCGATGGGCCGCATGCTCGTCCAGGCAGGCGCGCAGTCGCCGGCAGTAGGCCGCCGGATCGGCAAGGCCGTCGACGTGGTCCACCCGCAAGCCGTCGACGATGCCTTCGCGCAGCAGGCGGAAGACCAGCGCATGCGTGGCGGCAAATACCGCCGGATCTTCCTGGCGCATGCCGACCAGGTCGCTGATCTCGAAGAAGCGTCGCCAGTTGAGCGCGGTCGCTGCCGTGCGCCACCAGGCCAGGCGATAGTGCTGGTGTTCCAGCAAGGCATGCAGGTGCGCGCGGCCGGCGTCGTGGGTGCCATCGAACCAGTCCGGGTGGTCCGCGGCATGGCGTAGCAGGGGGTCCGGGGCAAGCGGAAAGTCATGCCCGAAGTAGCGCAGCGTTGCGGCATCGCCAGCGGCGTCCGGCACCACGCGCAACTCCCCGCGCGCCAGCGTTTCCCAGTACGGGTGGCCGAGCACGGGCTCCAGCACCTTGCCATGCAGGCTCGGGTCGGGGGGCTGCCAGTCGATATCGAAACTTGCGGCATGCGCACTGTCTTGCCCGCGCGCCAGCACATCCCGCCACCACGCGTTGTGCGTGGGGTCGGCGGCCATGTGGTTGGGCACGATGTCCAGGACCAGCCCCAGACCGGCGTCCCTCGCGCGCTGTGCCAGGACACGCAGCGCGGTCTCGCCGCCAAGCTCGTCGCGCACGCGCGTGAAATCGGTTACGTCATAGCCGTGCGTGGAGCCCGGACGCGCCTCGCAAATCGGGGAAAGATAAAGGTGGCTCACACCGAGCGCGGCATAGTAGGCAACCATCGCAGCAGCGTCCGCGAGCGTGAAACCGGGCTGCAGCTGCAGGCGCGCGGTCGCGCGCGGGGGCAGCCGCGCGGCGGCCTCAAGCGTCGGGTCAGCCAGTGCCGGCGTCATGGCCTGGCTCGCCCTGGCCGGACAGCACGGCGATGCAGCTCAGCGCGGGCAGCGA
This sequence comes from Cupriavidus sp. 22TCCZM01-5, assembly GCF_057798915.1. Taxonomy (NCBI): domain Bacteria; kingdom Pseudomonadati; phylum Pseudomonadota; class Betaproteobacteria; order Burkholderiales; family Burkholderiaceae; genus Cupriavidus; species Cupriavidus sp. 22TCCZM01-5. The sequence goes on along the minus strand of NZ_JBYOJR010000027.1, from coordinate 74,195 downwards.
ACCGCCAGCCAGGGCATCGGCGTGGCCGCCGGCGGTTTCGTGAAGCATGGCGTAGCCGGGCGCCGGCGGCTGGCAGCTCACGGCCTCGCGGCCAAGGTTCAGCCAGATCGACAGGCATGCGCCTTCGCCCAGGCGCCAGCGTGCGCGCAGCGCGGCCGGCCCCAGCACGTCGACGCCGGCGCTGCGGGCGCGCGGCAGCCGGTGCATCAGCCATTCCTGGCGGATGGCGAGCAGTCCCCGGTAGTAGCGCGTCCACTCGTTCTCGACGTCCAGCGGCGGCCGCGAGGCCTCGAACGTCGCCGGGTCGTTGGGATCGGGAATCTCTCGCGCCCGCGCGTCGTCGCCGAAGGCTGCCACGCTGGCGAATTCCTGCCTGCGCCCCTGGCGCACGGCCTCGGCGAGTTCCGGCGGATGGCTCGTGAAATAGTAGAACGGCGTTTGCGCCCCGCATTCCTCGCCCATGAATACCAGCGGTATCTGTGGGCATAACAGCTGCAGCGCCACCGCAGCGCGCAGCGCGTCGGCATCGGCCAGGGTCGCCAGCCGTTCACCGAAGGCGCGATTGCCGGTCTGGTCGTGGTTCTGCAGGAAGGCGACAAAGGCCGTGGGCGGCAGGTGGCCACTCGGTTGTCCGCGCCGGACCGGGGCGCGCGAACCTTCGGCGGCCGATCGGAACGGCGACACTTCGCCCTGGTACGCGAAGCCTTCGGCCAGCACGCGCGCCAGGTGGCGCAGCGGCGAACGCGGGCCGGCGCTGGCCGCGTAGTCGCGATAGTAGCCGTCCTGCTCGCCGGTCAGCAGGACATGCAGTGCATGATGGGCATCGTCGTTCCATTGGGCGTCGTACCCGGCCGCCAGGCGCGAGGCGTCGTTGCCGTCGTTCTCCAGCACGAGGTGGAGATGGCGCCCCTCCATGCCTGGCCACGCGCGCAGATCGGACGGTAGCGCCGCCAGCCAGCCTTCGTCGTCGATGGCATGCACGGCGTCCAGGCGCAGGCCGTCGATGCGGAACTCTTCCAGCCAGTAGCGTGCGTTCTCGGTAAAGAAGCGGCGCACTTCCGGGCGGCGGAAGTCGATGGCGGGCCCCCATGGCGTCATCCGGTCCTGGCGGAAGAAGGCGCTCGCATAGTGGTGCAGGTAGTTGCCCTCCGGTCCGAAGTGGTTGTAGACCACGTCAAGCAGCACCATCATGCCGAGGCCGTGCGCGTGGTCCACCAGCGCGCGCAGCTGGTCCGGGGTGCCATAGCCGGATTCGGGCGCAAACGGCAGCACGCCGTCATAGCCCCAGTTGCGCGTGCCCGGAAACTCGGCAAGCGGCATCAGCTCCACGGCGGTGAACCCCAGCGCGGCAAGCCGCTGCAGTTGCTGCATGGCACCCGCGTAGCCACCGCACAGGCCAACGTGAAGCTCGTAAATGACGGCCTCGTGCCACGGCCGCCCGCGCCAGTCCGGGCAGGTCCACGGATAGGTGGCGGCCCTGGGCTGGCAGGCAACGCTGGGGCCGTGCACGTCGCCCGGCTGCCAGCGCGAGGCAGGATCGGGGAAGGCGGTGCCGTCATCGAGCCGGAACCAGTAGCGCGTGCCGTCGCCGCAGGGCACGACCGCGCTGAACCAGCCGTCGTCGCCTGGCGTCATGCGCACGGGTCCCATGCCCGCGATCTCCAGCCGCACCGACTCGCCGCGCTGCGCGGCGTCCGGGGCCCACAGGCGGAAGCCGATGCGGCCCTCCGGCAGCCAGACCGGGCCGAACGCATAGCCGTGCGGATCGTCGTTGGACGCGGGCGCCTGGGGTGCGCCGGCCGAGAAGCTGTCCAGCGGCGCCAGCCTGGGCGTGGCGGAGCTGGCACCGGTACCGAGGAAAAATGAATGCAGGTTCACGATCAGCTCCTGACAATGGTAGCCGGCAGGGCGCGGCCCCGTTGCGGGCCCGCCGTTGCCGGGTCGGGGTGGCAACTCTGCGCGCTGCTTTGTCGAACAGTCATGGCGCTAGTGGCCTTTGCCCACGGCATGCATGCGGCTGTCCGCATGCCGCGGCGCGCCGCTTGCGCGATGCAGCAGGTGGACTGGCACGGGCCTGACCTTCCAGATCTGCTCGCAGTACTCGCGGATGGCACGGTCCGATGAAAAATGCCCGGAGCGCGCACACGACAGCACCGACATGCGCTGCCAGCGCCGTGGCTGCACGTAGGTTTCGCAGACACGCTGCTGGCACTCGAGATAGGCGCCGAAATCAGCCAGCAGCAGGTAGGGGTCATGTTGCAGCTGCGCGTCGAACAGGCCGCGGAACACACCCGGATCGCCATGCGAGAAGAAGCCCTGCTGGACCAGGTCGATCACGGCGCGCAGTTCGGCGTTGCCGTGGTAGTAGGCGGCCGGGTCGTAGCCCCTGTCGCGCAGCGCGTAGACCTCGGGCGCGGTCAGCCCGAAGGCGAAGAAGTTGTCGCTGCCGATGGCATCGCGCAGCTCGATATTGGCGCCGTCCATGGTGCCGATCGTGAGCGCGCCGTTCATGGCGAACTTCATGTTGCCGGTGCCCGATGCCTCCTTGCCGGCCAGCGAGATCTGCTCCGACAGGTCTGCCGCCGGGTAGATGCGCTGCCCGCAGGTGACATTGAAATTGGGCAGGAACACCACCTTGAGCCGCTCGCGCACCTGCGGGTCGCGGTTCACGACGTCGGCCACGCTGGTGATGAAGCGGATCATCAGCTTGGCGTACTGGTAGCCTGGCGCCGCTTTGCCGGCGAACAGGAAGGTGCGCGGCGCGAGATCCAGATCAGGATCGGACTTGATGCGGTGATAGAGCGCGATGATATGCAGCACCGCCAGGTGCTGGCGCTTGTACTCGTGGATGCGCTTGACCATGACGTCGAACATCGACGACGGGTCGATGGCCACCCCGGTGCAGTCGCGGACCAGTTCCGCGAGCGCCACCTTGTTTTCGCGCCGCACCGCGTGCCATTGCTCGCGGAAGCCGGCATCGTCGGCAAACGGCTCCAGTGCCCGCAGGCGCTCCAGGTCGGTCACCCAGCCTTCGCCGATGGCATCGGTCACCAGCCGCGACAGGCGCGGGTTCGATAGCGCCAGCCAGCGCCGCGGCGTGACACCGTTGGTGATGCTGGTGAACTTCTCGGGCCACATGTCGTGGAAGTCCCTGAGCACGTCCTCGCGCATCAGCCGGGAATGCAGCTCCGCCACGCCATTGATGGCATGGCTGCCCACGCACGCCAGATGCGCCATGCGCACCTGGCGCTCGCCATGCTCGTTGATCAGCGACAGGCGCGCCAGGCGCGAATCGTCGCCGTAGAAGCGGATGCGAACCGCGTCCAGGAAGCGCCGGTTGATCTCGAGGATGATCTCGAGATGGCGGGGCAGCACGCGGCCGAACAGCGGCAGCGGCCATTGCTCCAGTGCTTCGGGCAGCAACGTGTGATTGGTATAGGCGAAGGCCTGTCGCGTGACATCCCAGGCCTCGTCCCACGGCAGGTCGTGCTCGTCCACGAGCAGCCGCATCAGCTCGGCAATGCCCACCGCCGGGTGCGTGTCGTTGAGCTGCACCGCGAACTTCTCATCGAAGCGCGACACCGGCATGCCGTCGGCCGCCAGCAGTCGCAGCATGTCCTGCAGCGAGCAGGCGACGAAGAAGTACTGCTGTTCCAGCCGCAGCTCCTTGCCCTGTTCGGTCTCGTCGTTCGGATAGAGCACCTTGGTCAGGTTCTCGGAGGTGATCTTCTTGCTGACCGCGCCCAGGTAGTCGCCGCGGTTGAAGGTAGGGAAGTCGAAGGCCTCGGTCGCGTCGGCGCGCCACAGGCGCAGCGTGTTGACGGTATTGACGCGGTAGCCGAGGATCGGCGAATCGAACGGCACGCCCACTACCGTCTTGGCCGGTACCCAGCGCACGCGGTAATGCCCGCGGTCATCGGTGTAGTGCTCGGTATGGCCGCCCAGGCGCACCTGCACCGCCCACTCCGAACGCTGGATTTCCCACGGGTTGCCGTTGCGCAGCCAGCTATCGGTCTTTTCTACCTGCAGGCCGTCGATGATGGCCTGCTGGAAGATGCCGTATTCGTAGCGGATGCCGTACCCCAGCGCAGGGATCTCCAGCGTAGCCAGCGAATCCATGAAGCATGCGGCAAGCCGGCCCAGGCCGCCGTTGCCGAGCCCGGGCTCGATCTCCTGCGCGAGGATCTGGTCCAGGTCCAGCCCGAGCGCCTGCATCGCGGCCTGCACCTCGCTGTAGATGCCCAGGTTGATCAGGTTATTGCCCAGATGGGGGCCGATCAGGAACTCGGCGGACAGGTAGGCGACCGTGCGCGAGGGCTGGTCAAGATAGGCCTCCGAGGTGCTGATCCAGCGCTGCACCAGCCGGTCGCGCACCGTATGCGCAAGCGCCTGGTAAAGGTCGTTCTGGCTGGCATGCTCCGGCGGCTTGCCCTGGGTATGGAACACATGGTCCAGGAAGGCGCGGCGGATGCTGGCACTCGATAAAGCGGTGCGGGTATCGTCGGCATGCTCGGGCCGGTTGGCTTCCGTCATGGGGGACCTCCGTATCTGGATGGCTCGGCGCCCGCCCGCGCACCGGGCAGGCGGCCCTGGCGCACCGCCTGGGCGCGTGCGCGCAAGGCCGGCGACTCGAACAGCCGGCGCACGTCCGCATCGAGCCTGCGCTGCCAGTTGGGGTGTCCGGTCGTGGTGCCGGGCAGGTTGGCTTGTTCGGCCACGCCGAGCAGGTCTTCCATGGGCACCAGGCGCAGCGGCGTGCGGGTGCGGCCAAGCCAGGCCAGCACAGCGTCAAGGGGCGGATGCGCCGGACCGGGCATGTCGCCGCCGGCAAGGCCAGCATCGCACAGCGCCTGCCACAATGCCGTGCGCTCGCGCACACGCGCGGCGCGCGCATCCTGCGCGGTTTCAGCCGGGCCAAGCAGCCCCAGCCGTTCGCGCCAGGCCAGATCCTGTCCCTGCCACCAGCCCGCGACGGTGGGCAGGTCGTGCGTCGACGTGGTGGCCACAGCGTGGCGGGGCCAGTCCTCGGCGCGCAGGAACGGCGGCGCGGCCAACGCTTCGGGCGCGGTGCCGGCATCGGCCTGTGCGACCGGTGCTTCACGCGCGAACCACAGCACGTCGATGCCAAGTACGCCGCGCGCGGCCAGCGCGCTGTCCAGATGCGCCGGTACCGTGCCCAGGTTCTCGCCGATGATGATCGCGCGGTGCCGCCACGATTCCAGCGCCACGAGCCGCAACAAGTCCTGCAGCGGGAATTCGAGGTAGGCACCGTCGCGCGCCGAAGCGCCGGCCGGCACCAGCCACATGCGCGCCAGGCCGAGCACGTGGTCGATACGCAGGCCGCCGACATGGGCCAGGTTGGCGCGCAGCATCTCGATAAAGGCGCCGTAGCCACGATGGCGCAGGCTGCGTGGCGCAAACACCGTCACGCCCCAGTCCTGTCCGCGCGGGTTGTAGACATCGGGCGGCGCGCCGGCATGGAACCCGTCCAGAATGTCCGCCTGGCGCGACCATGCCTGGCTGCCGCCCGGATCCGCGCCGACTGCCAGGTCGCCGATCACGCCGATCGCCATGCCCGCGTCGTGCGCGGCCTGCCCGGCACGCGCGAGTCCGTCGTCTGCCAGCCATTGCAGGAAGACGTGGTAGTCGATCTCCTGCGGATGCGCCATGGCGAACGCGGCGACGGCGGCATCGGCGGGCGAGCGCAGCGTCACCGGCCAGCAGCGCCAGTCCGCGGCGCCGTTGGCATTCATGCCGTTGGCCGCTTCGCCGAGGCGGCTGGCCTGGATCGCTTCATAGCAGGCGTGGTCATGCAGCGCAGTGCCGCCGCGTGCGCGGAATGCGGCGCACGCGTCCAGCGCGGCGGGCGCTAGCAGCCGCTCGCGGTGCGTCCACAGCCACCGCAGCACGGACAGGCGCAGGCGCGACAGTTCAGCCCATTCGATCCCGGCACGGGCCTCATGCTGCGCGAATGCCGTGCCGGCATTCAGCGCCGCGATGGCGCTGTCGACGGCGTCCTGCCCGAACGTCGCGGCGGGGTCCGCGTAAATCGGGTTACGGAACAAGCGGCTCGATGGGGAATAGGGGCTGTAGCGCTCCGGCATCGCGGCAAAGCCTGCATGGAGCGGATTGACCGCCACGGCGTCGGCCTGTTCGCTGGCGGCCACATGGCAACACTGCGCGAGCGCCGTGAGATCGCCGATGCCGGTCGGCGCGCCGCGGCGCAGGCCGTAGAGTTGCACGGCTAGGCCCCAGGAGCGTACTGCTGCAGCGTCGCGTCCGGCTGCGCGCAGGGCGTCGCCCACGCCGAAGCAGCGCGGCGGCGCAACGGCCAGGACGGTCTGCGCGTCTGCCACATGCAGTCGGTGATAACCGCATGCGGCGATGGGTGCAAGGCGCAGCGTCCCGTTCCCGGCGGGCTCCGCGGTGCCGTCGAAACGCCCGCCATCTTCCAGTTCGATCTGGTACGGCCGCGCTTGCGCGATCTCCGGCCACGGCACGGCAATGGGCCGCCCTTGGTCCGCCGTAAGCAGCGGGGGCAGGCCGCAGGCGGCATCCTCGGCGTCCAGCCGCGCACACGAGGCCCGGCACTGTGCAGGCGTGTCGCAGGCCAGCGCCAGGCCTTGCAGCAGGCGGCGCAGGGCCGCGTCCGCGACCTGTTGCGGTCGGCCCCAGGCATCCAGCCAATGCGGCTGCAAGCCGGCGCGCCTTGCCAGCGCGTGGAGCGGGTCCGGTGGGGAGGTGCGTGGCAATGTCATGCGTCTGGCTCCTGCAAAGGGGCGCGCGGCGGCGTCGCCGGGCGCGCGGGTGGCGGCGGCTCGGCCTGCGCGGCGAGCACGACCAGCGCATGGGCTGGCACCGCCTGCACCGTCACACCGGCCACGGGTAGTCCGGCTTCCGGCAAGTCGGGCTGGCTGCTGTCGAAAAGCAATTGCCAGTCCAGCGCCGGCTCGGGCAGGTGGAACACCGCGTCGTTGTCTCCGGCGTTGAGCAGCATCAGCGTCACCTGCACCGGGCTGGCCTGGCCGCCGCGCACGGGGCGCCGGAATGCTTCGAGGCGCTCGGCGCGGCGCAGCGCAAGCGTACGGATATCGGGGTCGGCCCAGGCTTCCGGGCCTGGCGGCTGTCCGTCCGTATCGAACCAGGCGATATCGCCGATGCCCGGCAACGGCTCGTGGTTGCCGTGCGCAAAGCGGTGGGCGTCGGCCGCGTACAGCCGGCGGCGCAGCGCCAGCAGGCGGCGCACGATCTGCAGGAGCGTCTGGCCCTGCGGCGTCAGCGCCTGCTTCCAGTCCAGCCAGGACAGCGCATTGTCCTGGCAGTACGCATTGTTGTTGCCCCCCTGGCTGCGGCCCGATTCGTCGCCGGCGGTCAGCATCGGCGTGCCCTGGGCCAGCAACAGCGTGGCCATCATGGCGTGGGACACGCGCGCGCGCAGCGCCAGGATCGCCGCATCGTCCGTCGGGCCTTCGACGCTGCCGTCAGGGCTCCAGTTGGCGCTGTGGTTTTGGTCCGTGCCGTCGCGGTTGTCTTCGCCGTTGGCCTCGTTGTGCTTGGTGTTGTAGCTGACCAGGTCGGCCAGCGTGAAGCCATCATGCGAGGTGATGAAGTTGATGCTCGACCACGGCCTCCGGTGGCGGCGGTCGAACAGGTCGGCCGAGCCGGCCAGCCGCGCCGCCAGCTCGCCCCGCTGGCCGGGGTCGCCGCGCCAGTAGAGGCGCACGGTGTCGCGGAACTTGTCGTTCCACTCGGCAAAGCCCGGCGGTTGGTTGCCAAGCTGGTATCCGCCCGGCCCCAGGTCCCAGGGTTCGGAGATCAGCTTGACGCGGCTGAGCACCGGGTCCTGCAGCACCGCGTCGAAAAAAGCGGCGCCCGGATCGAAGCCATTGTGTTCGCGGCCGAGCGTGGTGCCCAGGTCGAAGCGAAAACCGTCGACGTGGTAGCACTCGACCCAGTAGCGCAGCGAATCAAGCACCATCTGCAGCACGCGCGGATGCGACAGGTTGAGCATGTTGCCGCAGCCGGTGTCGTTGACATAGTGGCGTTCGTCGCCGGGCACGAGGTGGTAGTAGCTGGCGTTGTCCAGCCCGCGCCACGACACCGTCGGCCCGAGTTCGTTACCTTCGCACGTATGGTTGTAGACCACGTCCAGAATCACTTCGATGCCGGCCGCGTGCAGCCGCCGCACTGCGACCTTGAGTTCAAGGAGCTGGTCGGTGGCGAGGTAGGACGGCTCCGGCGCGAAGTACGACAGCGTGTTGTAGCCCCAGTAGTTGCGCAGGCCGCGCTCCAGCAGGAAGCGGTCCTGGAGGATGGCGTGCACCGGCAGCAACTCCACGGCGGTCACGCCCAGGCGCAGCAGGTGGTCCAGGAAGCGCGGGTCGGCCAGCGCCGCGAACGTCCCGCGCAGGTGTGGCAGTACCTCTTCGCGCAGCATCGACACCCCTCGCAGGTGGGTTTCGTAGAGGACCGTGTCCGGCCACGGCACGTCAGGCGGCCGGTCATCGCCCCAATGGAAGCTTTCGTCGACCACGATGGCCTTGGGCATATTGGGCGCGCTGTCGCGGCGGTCGGGCGTGAGATCGCCGCGCGCGCTTTGCAGGCGATAGCCGAACAGCGCGTCGGACCAGCGCACCGGTCCGCTGAGCTGGCGGGCGTACGGATCGAGCAGCAGCTTGTGCGGATTGAAACGGTGCCCGTGGGCGGGATCGTACGGCCCGTAGGCGCGGTACGCGTACAGCGTGCCGAGCGCCGCGTTGGGCAGGTAGCCATGCCAGATCTCGTCGGTGCATTCGGGCAGTGGCATACGCGACAGTTCCTTGCGGCCGCTGGCCGAGAACAGGCACAAGTCAATGCGCGCGGCATTGGCCGAGAACACGGCGAAATTCACGCCAAGGCCGTCCCAATGGGCGCCGAGCGGGTAGGGCTTGCCGGCCAGCAGCCGATCCGTGAGCTGGAGCGCCATGATCACTCCCCGGCCCCGGCGTGCTGCAGCAGGAGGGTTGCCAGCGGCGGCAGCGTGAGGACCAGGGAAGCGTCCTGCCCGTGCGCCGGCACGGGCTCGGCCACCTGCGCGCCTTGATTGCCGACGTTGCCGCCGCCATAGCAGGCCGCATCGGTGTTGAGCCGCTCGTGCCAGCGGCCGGCGGAGGGGACGCCGATGCGGTAGCCGTGCCGCGGCACCGGGGTCATGTTGACGACAGCCAGCACCATGTCGCCGCTGCCGGGCGCGGGGCGGCGCAGCCAGGCGAAGACGCTGTTCTGGTGATCGTCGCCGACCACCCACTGGAATCCCGCAGGGGAATGGTCAAGTTCGTGCAGGGCGGGCAGTTCCCGGTACAGCGCGTTCAGGTCGCGCACCAGCGTGTGGACGCCCCGGTGCATCGGGTGCTCGAGCAGCGCCCAGTCGAGCTCGCCGTCGTGGTTCCATTCCTGCCATTGGGCGATCTCGCCGCCCATGAACAGCAGCTTCTTGCCCGGGTGTGCCCACATGAACCCGTAGTAGGCACGCAGGCCGGCAAAGCGCTGCCAGTCGTCGCCGGGACACTTGCCGATCATCGATCCCTTGCCATGCACGACCTCGTCGTGCGACAGCGGCAGCACGAATGCCTCCGACCAGGCATAGACCGTCCCGAACGTCATGTCCTGGTGGTGCCAGGCGCGATGGATCGGATCCAGCGACAGGTAGCGCAGCGTGTCGTGCATCCAGCCCATGTTCCACTTGAAGTCGAAGCCCAGCCCGCCGCTGGCGGCGCTGGCCGTGACGCCGGGCCAGGCGGTCGACTCCTCGGCAATGGTCAGGGCGCCGGGGCAGCGTTCATGCGCGACCGTATTGAGTTCGCGCAGGAAGGCGACGGCTTCCAGGTTTTCGCGTCCGCCGAAGCGGTTGGGGACCCACTGGCCGGCTGCACGGCTGTAGTCGCGATAGAGCATGGACGCCACCGCGTCCACGCGTAGCCCATCGACGTGGAAATGCTCGAGCCAGTGCAGCGCGCCAGCCAGCAGGAAGCCACGCACCTCATTGCGCCCGAGGTTGTAGATCAGGGTGTTCCAGTCCTGGTGGAAGCCTTCACGCGGATCCTGGTGTTCGTATAGCGCCGTGCCATCGAACTGTGCGAGCCCGTGCGGATCCGTCGGGAAATGCGCGGGTACCCAGTCCAGGATCACGCCGATGCCATCGCGGTGGCAGCTGTCGACGAAGGCCGCGAACGCCTGCGGCGGCCCCAGCCGCGCCGTGGGCGCGTAGAGCGACAGCGGCTGGTAGCCCCATGATCCGCCGAACGGGTGCTCGGTCACCGGCAGCAGTTCGATATGCGTGAAGCCGAGTTCGCGGACATAGGGAATGAGCCGTTCGGCCAGGGTTTCCCAGCCGCGCTCGGGGTCGTTGGCGGCGCGCAGCCAGGATCCCGCATGGACCTCATAGACGGAAAGCGGCGCGGCGTAGGGATCGACGGCATTGCGCAGGCGCATCCACTCATCGTCCTGCCAGGCGAAGGGCGGCGCCGATATTCCCGGCTCGGTCACGACCGAGGCGGTGGCCGGGGGCGGCTCCGTGGCCAGCGCGAGCGGGTCCGCCTTGTCGGGGAGTTCCCGGCCGTGCGGGTCCAGCAGGTCGAACTTGTAGCGGGAGCCTGGACGGGAGCCCATGTCGCCGGGGATGAACAGCTCCCAGATCCCGCTCGGGTGGCGCAGCCGCATCGGGTGCCGGGCTGGCTGCCAGCCATTGAAGTCACCGATCACCGATACGCGGCGCGCATTCGGAGCCCACACGGCAAAACGCACGCCATCGACGCCATCGATGCGCCGCCACTGCGCCCCAAGGCACGTTCCCAGCTCCAGGTGGCGCCCTTCGGCGATCAGGTGCAGGTCGAGGTCGCCAAGCAGCAGGCCGAAGGCATACGGGTCGTGGCTGAGCTGTTCGCTGCCATTGGGCCAGCGCACCAGCAACTGGTAGCCCGAGGTGCCGGCGGGCAGCCGTGCGCTGAACACGCCGCCATCGTGCAAGGACGTCATTTCCGCCAGAGGCGTGCCCCGTGAATCGGTCAGCGTCACGGATTGCGCGCCCGGCACGCATGCGCGCACGACCAGCGCGTCGCCGTCCGGATGCGGGCCAAGCACAGCGAAGGCATCGCGATGGCGGCCTTCGAGCAGCGCGCCCAGTTCGCCGTCGGAGATCGTGCTGGTGCGGCGCTCGGCGGGGCGGTTGTCGACACGGCTCATTGCGCCTCCAGGTTTCCGGCCTGCAGCTTGCGCACCATGCGCGCAAGTCCGCTGGCAGGCAAATCGATCCACGCCACGCGGTTGGCGGCTTCATACTCCACTTCATAGGCGGCGCGCTCCAACAGGAACAGGTCAAGCAGCGGCTGCAACTGCGCTGGCTGTACCCACGGCGCGCCGGAAGCCTCCATATGCTGGCTGTAGCAGCTCAGGAAGGCATCGCTCGCGGTGGTGCGGAATTGTTCCAGCAGGCCGCCGCGCCGCTCGGCCAGCGCGGGCGGCAGTTCGGCGTGCGTGCGCTCCTGGCGGTCGGTGCCGACCGTCGCCGCGGCGTAGTCGATCGAGCGCAGCAATCCCGCGACGTCGCGCAGGGGGGAGGTCTTGCGCCGGCGCCAGTCGAGCGGGAGCCCGGGCTCGCCTTCGAAGTCGACCAGGTAGATGTCGTTCTGGGCGATCAGCACCTGGCCCAGGTGGAAGTCGCCATGGATGCGGGTCTGCAGGCTTGCGGGCGCAGCCGCGGCAAGTCTGGCAACCAGCCCGGGCAAGGCCTCGCGCGCCTCCAGCAGGGTATCGATATCGGTCAGGAAACGCCTGCTCTCCGATTTCGATTCATCGCGCGGTTGCTTTTCGAGCAAACCAAGCGCACGCGTCAGGGCCGCCATGGCCTGCTCCGTCCACAGCTGCGCTTCCACGTCGGTGGCCGCGACCGGCGCGAACGCGGGGTCGTCCGCGGGCCGTGCCAGTACCGCGTGCAGTTCGGCCAGCCGGCGCCCGAGCGTGCCGGCCATGGTAGCGTAGCCGTTCATGGCTTCGGCGAACTCGTCTTCGCTTTCGTTGGCGGGCAGCGCATCGTCGATGACTCGGCCGAGGTAATCCAGGGTCCAGTCCCAGCCGTTGCCCTGGTTGAGGATATAGCCCTGCACCAGCATCAGCGTGTGCGCGATACCGTCACTGCCGGTGCGCGACACTTCCCCGAGCAGCGGTGGCGAGTGCGGGTAGCCCTGGGCCGTCAGGTAGCGCGTCATCTCGACTTCCGGGTGCATGCCGCCCGAAAGCCGCCGCACCAGCTTGAGCACGGCGGTGTTGTCGTAGGCGAGCGAGCTGTTAGACTGTTCGGCCGATATCCACTGGATCTCTTCCTGTTCCGGCTGCAGCGCCGCCAGCCCCGGCTCGGCGCGGAACCGGATCGTCTCCTGCGGGCCTTGCAGCTCGGCGCCGGCCCGCAACGCGCGGATCACCTCGCGCGCGAACGGCTCCAGCACGAAGCCGTCGGTGGCCAGGCCAATGCGGCTGCCCTGGCGCACGCGGGCCATCGACAGTCCATGCACGAGCTGTGACACGCCCTCGGGGCTCTCGCGGTCCCACAGCAGGCCGATCGGCAACTGGTAGCGCTCGGTGCGTCCGCCGGAAAGCCGGACTTCGACTTCGCCGAGATAGATTTCCTCGCCCGTGGGGGCCCGCGCAAACGGCACCAGGTACGCCAGCGATGCGTGCTGGATGCTTTCGTCCTTCGCGCCGAACCAGCGCCGGCGGCGGATATAGGGCGGCAGCACCTCCACATTGAGGATGTGCCGCGACGCCTCGGTCAGCTCGAGCCGCCCCTTATTCTGCAGCACCAGCGTGATCTGATCGGGCATTTGTTCCGGCGCGGTCACGTGCCACGCGGGCGGCTGCGCTTCTTCGCTGAGTACGAACCAGTAGAAGCCGTAGGGCGGCAGCGTGAGCAGATAGGTGAGGGTGCCGATGGCCGGGAACGGCGTGGCTCCCATCATCTCGACGGGCACGCGCCCGTTAAAACTGGCCAGGTCGAGTTCGACGGCTTGCGGCGCGCGCGACAGGTTGGCCACGCACAGGATGTGCTCGTCTTCATACTCGCGCAGGTAGGCCAGGATCTTGCGGTTGCCCGGGAACAGGAAGCGCAGCGTGCCGCGGCCGAAGGCGCGGTGCTTGCGCCGCAGCGCAAGCATGCGGCGCATCCAGTTGAGCAGCGAATGCGGATCTCGCGCCTGGGCTTCGACATTGACCGCCTCGTATCCATACAGCGGACCTTGCAGCGGCGGCAGCACCAGCCGTTCCGGGTCGGCGTGCGAGAAGCCGCCGTTGCGGTCGGGCGACCACTGCATGGGCGTGCGCACGCCGTCACGGTCGCCCAGGTGGATGTTGTCGCCCATGCCGATCTCGTCGCCGTAGTACATCACGGGCGTGCCGGGCATGGAAAACAGCAGGCTGTTCATCAGCTCGATGCGGCGCCGGTCGCGCTCCATCAGCGGGGCCAGCCTGCGCCGGATGCCAAGGTTGATGCGCGCGCGGCGGTCGGAGGCGTAGACCTCCCAAAGGTAGTCGCGTTCGTTGCTGGTCACCATTTCCAGCGTCAGTTCGTCGTGGTTGCGCAGGAAGATCGCCCACTGGCAGTCGGTGGGCAGCTCCGGCGTCTGGCGCATGATGTCGGTAATCGGGAAGCGGTCCTCGCGCGCGATGGCCATGTACATGCGCGGCATCAGCGGGAAGTGGAAGGCCATGTGGCATTCGTCGCCGCGGGCGCCCGTGGCGCTGCGGCCGAAGTATTGCTGCGCGTCCTCGGGCCACATATTGGCCTCGGCCAGCAGCACGCGCCCCTGGTAACGCGAGTCCAGGTGGGCGCGGATATGACGGATGACGGCGTGGGTCTCGGGCAGGTTCTCGTTGCTGGTGCCCTCGCGTTCCACCAGGTAGGGTACGGCGTCCAGGCGCAGCCCGTCCACGCCGATATCCAGCCAGAAGCGCATGACCGACAGGACCTCGTTCAGCACCTGCGGATTGTCGAAGTTCAGGTCCGGCTGGTGCGAATAGAAGCGGTGCCAGAAATACGCGCCCGCCACCGGGTCCCAGCTCCAGTTGGACTTCTCGGTATCGCAGAAGATGATGCGTGTGCCGGCGTAGCCCTGGTCGTGGTCGGCCCAGACGTAGTAGCGGCGCGCCGCGGAGCCTGGCTTGGCATTGCGCGCGCGCTGGAACCAGGGGTGCTGGTCCGAGGTGTGGTTGATGACGAGTTCGGTGATGACGCGAATGCCACGCGCATGCGCGGCCGCCACGAAGCGGCGGGCTTCGGCCAGGGTGCCGTAGTCGGGGTGCACGTTGCGGTAGTCGGCGATATCGTAGCCATCGTCGCGGCGCGGAGACGGGTAGAACGGCAGCAGCCAGACGGTGTCGACGCCAAGGTCGGCCAGGTAGTCCAGCTTGGCCAGCAGGCCGGCGAAGTCGCCTACGCCATCGTCGTTGGCGTCATAGAAGGACTTGATGTGGAGCTGGTAGATGACCGCGTCCTTGTACCAGAGCGGATCCGCGTTGAGCAGCAGGGCGTGGGCGGGTTCGGTCAGGCGTTTCATCCGTGTCTCCGTGCGATGTGTCGACGGTGCCATGCCGCGCTTTCATGCGCCGTGCGGATCCGGTGCCACGGCCGGCACGGCTTCGCGCCGCGCCGGCCGGCCGATCGGTGTCACGTGCCACAGCGCGAACGGCAGCCGCACCGGATCGAGCCGGATGCGCTGGCACTTGCCGTGCCACGCGAAACGGTGCTCGTCCATGAGGTCCTGCACCGCCACGCTGCCGTGGTCGGCCAGGCCCCATTCCCATAACGGGATTTCGACGCTGGCTTCCTGCGCGGCAAACGGGTCCATGCTGATGGCGGCCAGCAGCACGTCGTCGCCGAAGGTCGAGCCGATGCCGGGCACGAAGCGCGCGAAGTACAGCACCGCATCATTGCCGGCGGGGTATATGCGCAGCCCCAGATGGCTCTGCAGCGCCGGATGGCCGAGCCGGATCTGGTTCAGCCGCGTGATCTCGGCCACGATATTGCCGGGCGCGTGCCGGTTGCGCGCACGAAGCTGGTACTTCTCGGAATCCAGGTATTCCTCGCGCACCTTGCCGTCGAGCACGAGGGGGGCCGACTCGCACAGCTCGAAGCCGCTGTACATGCCCCACAGCCCCGACAGCAGCGTGGCTAGCGCCGCGCGGATCAGGAAGGCCGGGCGCCCGCCGCGATGCAGGAAGTACGGGTTGATGTCGGGGGTATTGACGAAGAAATGCGGGCGGAAGAATTCGCGCAGCGGGGTCTGCGTGAGCTCGGTCATGTACTCGGCCAGCTCGGCGCGCGTGTTGCGCCACGTGAAATAGGTGTAGGACTGGCTGAAGCCGAGCTTGGCCAGGCGCGCCATCATCTTCGGGCGTGTGAACGCTTCGGCCAGGAAGATGGTGTCAGGGTACCGCGCGCGCACGTCGGCAATCATCCATTCCCAGAACGGCAGCGGCTTGGTGTGCGGATTGTCCACGCGGAAGATGCGCACGCCGCGCTGGACCCAGAACATCACCACGTCGCGCAGCGCCTGCCACAAGGCCGCGGCAGCCGGCGCGGCCGCATAGAAGTCGACGTTGACGATGTCCTCGTATTTCTTCGGCGGGTTCTCGGCGTAGCGCAGCGAGCCGTCCGGGCGATGCGCGAACCATTCCGGGTGCTGCCTGAGCCAGGGGTGGTCCAGCGAACACTGGATCGCGAAGTCCAGCGCCAGCTCCAGCCCGGCCGCCGCCGCCGCAACGCGTAGCCGCTCGAAGTCCTCGAAGGTGCCGAGCTGGGCGTGCAGGGCGTCGTGGCCGCCGTCCTCGGCACCGATGGCGTACGGGCTGCCTGGATCGTCCGGCTGCGCGCGCAGGCTGTTGTTGCGGCCCTTGCGGTGAGTCTTGCCGATCGGGTGGATGGGCGTGAAGTACAGCACGTCGAAGCCCATGGCGCGAATGGCCGGCAGGCGCGCGATCACGTCATCGAAGGTGCCATGGCGGTTCTCGTCCTCGCTCGCCGAGCGCGGAAACATTTCGTACCAGCTGGCAAAGCGGCTGGCCAGCCGTTCCGCTTCCACGGGCATCGGCAGCGGATGCCGGCTCGCGAACGGGCGCCCTGCGGGCGTCTGCATGGCCGCCTGCATGCCTGCCGCGGTACGCGGTGACAGCAGGATCTCGAGCCGTGCGGCGTCATCGCCGGCGCTGGCCGTCAGTTCGTCAACCAGCGCTGCCAGCTCGCTGTCCGGCGGCGGCCCGTCGCCTTGCGCGGGCATCAGCGCATCGGCCACGAGGCGGGCGCCTTCCTCGATCTCCAGCGTGATATCGACGCCTGCCGCGCGCTTCTTGCCGACCTCGTCCAGCCAGCTCGCGAACGCATCGCGCCAGGCCTCCACGGTGAACGTGTGACGACCCAGGGCGACCAGCGGAAAACTGCCATACCAGCGGTCATTGACCAGGTGGCGCATCGGCGCTTCCTGCCACGTTTCCTGACCCGGCGCGCGCCACAGGACAGCCGCCGCGAGCTTGTCGTGGCCATCCATCCAGATATCGGCACTGACTTCGACGCGCTCGCCGACCACGCGGCGCACCGGGAAGCGCCCGCCATCGCAGGCGGGCTCCACCGCTTCGATCGCTATACGCGGCGCCTCGAGCGCGGCCACTACACTGCCAAGGCCGCTTGCGCTGACCGCGTCGCCGGCCTGCGGCAAGCGCGCGGCAGGGCCGGCGGGCGCCGGGACGGCGCGATAGACGCGGATATCGGCCGGCGCCAGCGTGATGTCGGCCAACGCATCGAGCGCGGCGCCGAAGTCCAGGTTGCCCCCCGGGCCGCCATCGGACAGCTCCAGCCGGGCCGCTGGGCGCGGCAGCGCCGCGAGCACGCGGTCGAGCCCGAGCGTGCCAGGTTCCTGTGTGTCCGGATTGACCACGATGGTCAGCGCGGATTCCGGCGGGGCATCGCTGCCGCCACCACCGACGACGGGCGCCTGCAGGCGGGCCAGCACGGTCAGCGCGGCATCGGGACCGCTCAGCAGCCTGACCGATACCGCTGGCGCGAGCGGGCGCGTGGCTAGCCACGCGTTGGCCTGCAGCACTTCATGGGTGATGTCGTATGGCGCGCCGTCGCGGGCGCCGCCATCGTCGGCCAATGGATCGCGGGCTTGCGTGCCACCGGTCTCGAAGCCCGCGGGCACCAGCACGCCGTCGCCGATTGCGGCGGCCGTCCATAGCGCACGCCGCGCCGACAAGGCATCCTGGCTTGCGGGCGATTGCGATGGCGCCGCCAGCACGCGCCCGAACGGCCGCAGCCGTGCGATCTCCTCGGTCAGCCATGCGCTGCGGAAGTCCCACCACGGCAGCGAGCAAAAGGCGCCGTCGAATTGCCCGGGGATCAGGTCGTCAAGCTGGGCCGGCGTCAGGCCCGGCGTCCAGGCCAGGAACAGGGGCCGGGTCTTCAGCGGGCCGGCAGCATCGGCGCGCAGCGTCGCAGTCAGCGTGGCCCAGTGACGGCCCGGCACCCGTGCCGGCGCCCGCAGGCAGAAGCCGGACACGCCGGCGGCCAGCGCCGCGCGCAGCTGCGTGGCCCACCAGTCCACCAGGCCGGCGGCGACGGCAGGTGTATGCCAGCGCAGCCGCAGGCCGGGCAGGTGGTTGTCCGTATCGTGTGGCGAAAAGCGTGTCGCGTCGTGGTCGATCCATGCCGGGTCGATGGTGGCGCCGTTCTCCGGATAGCGATCGAGCGAGAGGTCCAGCAGAGGCGCAAGGCCATGCCGCGCGCAGTCCGCGCTGACGGCCGCCAATGACGATAGCGGGTCGCCGCGGTCCGGTACGATGACCGGCCAGCCGGACAGCAGGACATGGTCGAAGCCGAGCGCGGCAATGCGTCGCAGCGTGTCGTGTTGTCCGTCGGCCAGATCGGAGGTTCGGTCAATGTTGAGTAGGCAGATCCGCACGTAGTGTGTTCCCTTGGCCGGTTGTACCCCGGCGGGCAGGCCGGCCTGCGGCTGCGCAACAGGGCGGCATCCCCCGTACCCCAGCGGGACGAAATTGAACAGCGTCATGCGAAGCGCGTGCCAGGCGTGCCGGCCACTTGCGCAAGCGCCGGATAGGGCGCGTGAGGTCGGTGCTGTGCCATCCGCGGCAGCTGTCCGCCCGTGTAAAAACTGCAGCACACCCGATGCCTATTGCAAAACTTGACCGGTTCGCGTCGCGGCACCGGTCGCCATGAACATGCGCGGCATGCGCAAGGCGGATAAGGCCTGGCATAACGCGGCACGGGCAGGTAGTGCGGTGAGTAGTACGGGAAGTCGATGAGGAGGGCGTCGCCCTCTGTCGCAGCGACGCCAGGCAATTACTGCTTCGGCAGCGGATCAGGCGAATCGCCCTTCGGTCCGCTTGGCGCTTCGGCGGTCGGTGCCGGCGGCGCGCCTTGTTCACGTGGCTTCTTGTAGCGGGCGGTCGTGCCCTCTTGCGAGTGTTTGCTGGATTTCCTGGGCTTTTGCATGTGCTGGTCCGTTGCCATGCCGGGGCTCATGCCACCGTATGGCCTCGCGCGGTAGCGCGCCGCATGTGCCCGCTGCCGGGCAATCCGGCAAGCGTGAGGGGCTGCAAGAATGCAGGTTGGCGATGGTAGGTTGCCGGGCATGATCAGCGGCGCGGCAAGCGGCTGACCGCCGTGCCGTTGAGCTTGCCGGTACTGTCGGCGGCGGCGAACGTGCCCCGGTCGTTCGGCTTGGTTTTGATTGCGGAGCCGGTAGCTTGCGGCCGCCGGTGCGTTGCGCGCACGAATGTCAGCGCGCCCGTGCGCTCCAGCACCACGCGGCTGATCCCATCGAGCGTTTCGGCCTGCAGCGACGCGCGCAGGCTGGCTTTCAGGTCCTCCTGGCTGAGCATGGCTTTGGCGACGCGCGTATCGTCGATCCCTCCGTCCTTCAGCAGGTCGATCGCCCGGCCGCTCGTGAAGCGGTCGAACAGCGCAAAGCGGGACGACAACCAGGCAACGCCGCGGTGCATGAGCACCAGTACGAAGGCTGCCGCCAAGGCCGCCGGGAAGGACGTGGCCCCGACAATGGCGCGAGACAGCACCGCGCCAAGCAGCAGCACCACGCAGAGGTCGAACGCGGTCTTCTGCGCAAACGAGCGGCGTCCCGCCACGCGCAGCAGCAGCCAGGTCGCCAGGAACACGATCGCGGCGCGCATCGCGCCCTGCCACCACGTCAGCTGGTCGCCGTCGCCGATCAGGTCATGCAGGAGGCCGCTCAGTGAGTCCATGGCGCATCGCGGATGTTGCCGATGCCGGACACGGCGGCAGGTTTCATGCCAACCCCGCAGGTGCAGGCCGGGTTGTCCGCAGCCAGCGAAAGTCCCGGGGGCAGAAGAATGTACATGCACGGGCGCGGCGGATCATGTAATTCCTGCCGGCATCGTCCTGCCGCCGTCCTGCGGCCATCGCGCCCAGGCTGCAGGGCGTGGCCGAGCAAGCAATGTGGCGCTCATCTTGCGTGGGGTTGTGGGCCGTGACCTCGTCGTGCCCTCCGGAGACAGACATGGACAGAAACCGCCGAGCTGCAGCACCGGATGCGCCGTGGCGCGAACCGCCGCTGGCGGATGCCGACATGCGCAGCCACTACGTGGGCGCCTATGGCGTATTCGATTACGACCAGCCTGTCGATCCCGAGGAGTCAGCAAGCCCGGACGACGAAGGCGGACGCTGGCTGCGCGAACCTGGACAATTGCCGCACGACTACGACGTCCCGGACGCCTACCAGCAATTCACGGGCTTCAACGAGCGCGTGTCGCGCAGCGGACAAGGCGTTGCGCCGCGGTATCGGCCGGTGGGGCCGCGCGGCTATCAACGCAGCGACGCGCGGATACTTGAGGACATCTGCGACCGCCTCACCCGCAGCGGCCGCCTCGATGTGCGGGACGTGGAGGTCAGCGTGGACGGCGGTGTGGTCACGCTGGAAGGCAGCGTGCCGGACCGGCTGCAGAAATATCGCGTGGAGGATATCGTCGATGACGTCTTTGGCGTGCGCGATCTGCTGAACCGGCTGCGCGTGAGTCGTGGCGGGCCAGGACGACAAGGTTCGTCACGCTGACCGGACGTTTTATCGGCGGGGCGGCGGCCTTGCGCGCGCGGCGCAAGACGCCATCCGTTTCAATTGGCCCGTTGCCTAGCCGGCAATGGCACTGAGGTCCGGTCCAGCGTAGCTGCTGCGCGTGCGGATGCTTCCGTCGCGCGCGTAGACCACCAGTTCCACCTTCTTGCGTCGTGCCAGGCCAATGGCGGCATGGATCGCCGCAGCCTGCGTGGCGTGGTGGGATTCCGCGTAGCGCGCGCCTTCGTAAATGACATCCCAGCCATGGTCATACGGTACGACGTGTAGGTCACTGCCCATCTGTGTCTCCTGAGGTGCCGATGCTTGACTCGGCCAATCCATTTTCGCGCGATTCTCGTCGGTGTCTATCGGTCACCCTCTGACACGGCAGGCGCCGCAAAGGCGACTTTCCGGCGAAAATTTCTGGTCATTTAGGCTTGCTCTTCTAAGCTGGACAAGGATCGCCTGCAAAGGAGGAAGCCATGCGTGCAAGGTTTGCGCGGGGACTGACACAGTCTCCGGTGATCGTGGAGGCCCGCGCTTTCGATGGCGATGTCGACTGGATGCCCCAGCTCGGGGACCTGGTGACGGTCTACAGTCAGGACCAGGACACCGCTTTCGATGTCCGCCTCTGTGAAGTCGTAGCGCCCGGACGGTGGCGCGGCGTGGTCTATGCCATCAGCCGTGGCCAGGAAGTACTGGTCACCGCCGAAGGCCTTGAGATCGACGATGTGGTGGAAGTCATTCGCGAGGAAATCGCCGCGGTGATTCCGTGCGGTCACCCCCACTGAAATTGCAGACGCGCCCGGCGGCTTCCCGGCGGGCGCGCCCCCTGGCGCCGCGAGAGGGCCGTCAGGACTGATCTGGCTGGCGTGGCACGCCCAGCCACATCGACAGGCCGCTGGCCAGCAGCAAGGCGGCCAGCAGGTACAGTGCATTGTCGAGACTTCCCGTCTGCACCTTGATCTGCCCGATCACCCACGGGCTGACAATGCCGCTGGTGATGCCCACGCTGCTGATGAACGCAATGCCGGCGGCTGCGCCGCTGGCGGGCAGATGGCTCGGCGGCAGCGACCAGAATACCGGCAGCGCGGCAAAGATCAGTACCGCGGCGGCGGACAGGATGGCGAGCATCGCGGCCAGGCTATGCAGGTGCAAGGTGAGCGCGGCCAGCGCCAGGGCACCGCCGGCGGTGCACAGCAGGAAATGCCGGTGGCGCTCGCCGCTGCGATCGGAATGCCGCGCGATCAGGATCAGGCCGACTGCGCCGACCGCATTGGGCACGACCGAGTAGAGACTGATCGAGACGACATCGGTGATGCCGAAGTCGCGGATCATCAGCGGCATCCAGAAGCTCAGCGCGAGCGAGCCACAGGTCAGCGAGAAGTAGATGAAGGCGAACAGGTAGACGCGCGGGTTGCGCAGCACCTGCAGCAGCGCTTGCAGGGAGTGCGGCTTGACGCCGTGTTCTTCCATGCGCGCTCGCGTGAGGAATGCCTTCTCGCCGTCGGTGAGCCAGCTTGCCTGGCGCGGTTCATCGACCAGGAAGAACGCCGCGATCACGCCCAGCAAGATGGCCGGCGCCCCTTCGATCGCGAACATCCATTTCCAGCCCTGCATGCCGAGCACGCCGGCCATGTCGCGCATGATCCAGCCCGACACCAGCCCGCCCAGCACGCCGGCAACGGCGACGCCGGCAAAGAAGATGGCCATCACCGCGGCACGGCGTTTCGCCGGGAACCAGTAGGTCAGGTAGAGCACGATGCCGGGAAAGAATCCTGCCTCGAACACGCCAAGCAGGAAGCGCAGCATATAGAACTGCTCCGGCGACGACACCGCCATCATGCCGACCGAGGCGGCGCCCCACAGCAGCATGATGCGCGTGAACGTGCGGCGCGCGCCGAAGCGTGCCAGCAGCATGTTGCTGGGCACCTCGCACAGCACGTAGCCGACATAGAACACGGCGGCGCCCAGTCCGTACATGGCGTCGCTGAATCCCAGGTCCTGCTTCATCTGCAACTGCGCGAAACCGATGTTGATGCGGTCCAGGAACGAGACCACGTAGCACACGAACAGGAACGGGATCAGGCGCAGCCAGATCTTGCGATACAGCGCGTTTTCTTCGTGCGCGGCGTAGGCGGGGGCCGCAATCGCCCCTGAGGCCAGATTGCTCATTGCTTTGTCTCCGGTGTGAGCGCCGCCCGCGCCGGCCTTTGACAGGTCTTCGCTACGGGTCGGGCGGGATGGGGTGGGGCACGCGTGCGCGTGCCCGCAGGGTCAGTTCGCGGCGGCGGTGTCGGCAGCGATACCTTCGCGTGCGGCGTGCAAGGCGGCGAGCAGTACTTCGTGGTCGCCGATGTGGTTGGCGAGCAGCAGGATGAGCCGGGCGTTGACGGCCTGGCTCTGCGCATCGTCCAGGTCGCGGTGCATGTCGATCAGCGCTTCGTAGAAGTCGTCAGGGCGGGCCAGGTTGGGTTGGGTATTGAGGGTGTGAGCCTGGGCTTGGCTGGGCATGGCGTTGTCTCCGGATTCTGTAGGGGGCGGCCTGTCGTTTGCCAGGCCTTATGCCGCCATGGCGGCCGCGTGCCGCGCGTTGCCGGCGGGCAGGTGCGCGCCGGTCGCGCGCGCCAGCGCTGCGCCGATGCCTTGCGCATCGATGCGGCGCCAGCGTGCGCAGACATGCTGGTCCGGCCGGATCAGGTAGAAGGTGCCCGGTGCCGCGCTGTAGCGTTGCGCCGCAAGTCCCTGGTCGTCGCGCAAGACAGCGGGGCCGGACGCGGGCTGTGCCGGCGTGGCGATGAACACGAGGCGAATCGGCAGGCGCGCCTGCTGCAGTTGTGCGAGCGCAAGCTGGCTCTCGCTGTCGAGGCTGTCGGGCGTGCCGAACACCAGCCCCGTGAATTCGCCGCCGAGATGCTGGAGCAGCCAGCCCGCGCCATGCGCGTCCGAGACCGGGGCGTCGACGCAAGGCGCACCCGGCACCATGGTGCCACCGAGGCCGTCGGCGTCGGGCGTATTGAGGGGCGAGCCGTGCAGCACCGCTGGCACCGACAGGCGCCCGCTGTTGACCAGGGCCCGCGCAAAGGCGTGCCGGCGGGACAGGTTCAGCACGGCATCGCGGAACAGGCGGCTGACCGCGCTCTTGGGCGTGATGAAGTCAGTCGCGCGGGTGGAGTTAAGGATGTTCTCGTCTGCGGCGTACTCGCGTTCGCTGGCATAGGTATCGAGCAGACTGTCGGCCGCTCGGCCCTGCAGCACGTAGGCGAGCTTCCAGGCCAGGTTCTCGGCATCCTGCACGCCACTGTTGGCGCCACGTGCGCCAAACGGCGAAACACGGTGCGCGGCGTCGCCGGCGAACAGCACGTTGCCGTGCCGGAAACTGTCCATGCGTTCGCACGAGAAGGTATAGACGCTGACCCACTCCAGCGTGAACTTCGCATCCGGGCCCAGCAGCGCCTGCACGCGCGGGATCACGTGTTCGGGCGCCTTCTCCAGGACAGGATCGGCATCCCAGCCGAGCTGGAAATCGATGCGCCAGACATTGTCGGGCTGGCGATGCAGCAGTACCGACTGGTTCGGGTGGAAGGGCGGGTCGAACCAGAACCAGCGTTCGGCGGGGAACGCCGCTTCCATCTTCACGTCGGCGATCAGGAAGCGGTCCTTGAAGGTCCGGCCCTTGCTGTCCAGGCCCAGGAGCTTGCGCACCGGGCTGTGCGAGCCGTCGGCCGCCACCACGTAGCGGGCGGCCAGCGTGTAATGGCCGTCCGGCGTCTCGATGGTCAGGGCGATGTTCTCGTCGGCCGTGCCGGCCTGGCGCTGTTCGAGCCCCACCACCTTGTTGCGCCAGCGGATCTCGATATTGGGCAACTCCTGCGCACGCTCGAGCAGGTAGCCTTCCACGTAATACTGCTGCAGGTTGATGAAGGCCGGGCGGTGGTGGCCGGCCTCGGGCAGCAGGTCAAAGCTGTAGACCTGCTGGTCGCGCAGGAATACGCGGCCCACGTTCCAGCTCACGCCGGTATCGACCATGCGCTGCCCGCAGCCCAGGCGATCAAAGATGTCCAGTGTCCGCTTCGCGAAGCAGATGGCGCGCGATCCTGTGGACAGCGTGCAATCGTCGTCGACCAGCACCACGCGCACGCCGCGCTGGGCCAGGTCGATTGCGGTGGCCAGGCCGATCGGCCCGGCACCCACCACGACAACGGGATGGACCGTGCCGCCCGCTTGCCCGCCGCGCTGTTCCGCGCAGGGCTGGTACTCGAATGACAGGCGCTGGTAATCGATGGTCATGCCTTTGTCTCCGTCCACTCTCGTTCAGTCTTTTGTTGCGTCTTACGTGCGCGCGTCAGTTCTGCAGCGCGGCCCACATGTCCTTGTCGCGCTGGGCAGTCCAGATGCGCGGATGGGCGATGCCGCTCGCTTCGTCGTAGGCGCGCGAGACATCGAACGGCAGGCAGTGTTCGTAGATGAAGACCTGGCCGAATTTGGGGTCCATCGCGCGGCGCGTGTGGGCCATCGCGGCTTTCAGGTCGAGCTTGTCGGCCACGGCTTCCTTGCCGGCCTGGAACAGCGTGGTGACGAAATCCTTGGTGTAGGCGATGCCCTTGCCGACCTCTTCAGGCGTAGTCAGCGCCGGACCGCGGCCGGGAACGAGCTTTTCAGGCTGCAGCGCGGCCAGCGCATCGAGCGTCGCGGGCCACTCGGCAAGCTGCGCGTCGCCGCAGTAGCAGGCCGCGTCATATTCGACCAGGTCGCCCGAGAACAGCACCTTCTGCGACGGCAGCCAGACCACGGTGTCGCCCTTGGTATGGCCCGAACCCAGGTGGGCAATGCGGACTTCCAGTTTGCCCAGGAACAGCGTGATTTCCTTCTCGAACACCAGCGTCGGCCAGGTCAGGCCCGGCACGGTCTCGACGCCGGCGAACAGGCGCGGGAAGCGTTCGATTTCCGACTTCATGTCGGCCTCGCCGCGCTCGACGATCATTTCGTAGGTGCCGCGGCTGGCGATGATCTGCTGCGCGCCTTCGGCAAAGTACGCCGAAGCGCCCAGCACGCGCACCGCGTGGTAGTGCGACAGCACCACGTACTTGATCGGCTTGTCGGTGATCGAGCGGATCCTGGCGATCAGGTCCTGCGCCATGGCCGGCGTGGCGGTCGTGTCGATGATCATCACGCCATCGTCGCCAATGATCACGCCGGAGTTGGGGTCGCCTTCGGCCGTGTAGGCATAGGCGTTCTCGGACAACTGGGTGAAGGTGATCTGCTTGGCTTCCAGGTCGGCCTGGGATGCGAATGCCTTGCTCATGTGTCTGTCCTCTTCTTGGGGGCGGGCGGGACAGCGGCACGTGTATGGCTGGCGCGGCATTGCGCGGCTGTCTCGCCCCGTTCGTTGAATTTGATCTGGTCGCAGCACGTAGGGCGCGCTGCGCGACGGGTACTGTCATCTTAGGAAACCAATGGAAATTAATCAATGGCTAATGCATTAGTCTATGGTTAATTCTTAGATCGAAGACAAAAATCAAAGGGTAAACACCGATCGGCCAGGCGGGTCCCGGTGACGTTCGATTAATATCTGGGCTTTCCGGAGAGGACGATGGCGACAGCGGGGCGCAAGACGGCGCAGGCGGAGAGCGAGGAGAAGGTGCAGCGCGGCATCCAGAGCGTGGAAGTCGCCGGCCGCTTCCTTGGCGCGCTCGCGGCCGCGCGTGCGCCAATGACGCTGGCCGAACTGGCGGACGCGGCACAACTGGCAGCCGCGCAGGCCCATGCTTACCTGGTCAGCCTGACAAGGCTCGGGCTGATCAAGCGCGACCACCTGTCCGGGCGCTACGAACCAGGCCCGCTGTCGCTGCAGCTT
This sequence comes from Cupriavidus sp. 22TCCZM01-5, assembly GCF_057798915.1. Classification (NCBI taxonomy): domain Bacteria; kingdom Pseudomonadati; phylum Pseudomonadota; class Betaproteobacteria; order Burkholderiales; family Burkholderiaceae; genus Cupriavidus; species Cupriavidus sp. 22TCCZM01-5. The sequence goes on along the minus strand of NZ_JBYOJR010000027.1, from coordinate 48,215 downwards.
GGCATGATGCACCTGGACTCAGACCCGGCCTACCGGGCCGCGGTGCCGCGCGTCGACGAACTGGCCGAGACCACGGGCTTCAGCGTGGCTATCAGCATTGCCGGCCCGCAGGGGCCGGCCATCGTGCGCTATGTGCCGGCCGCGGCGCCACTGCATGTGAACCTGCACGTGGGCACCGTGATGGCGCTGGCGGCGACGGCAACGGGGCGCGTCTATTGCGCGTTCCAGCCGCGCGCCGGCTGGGAAGCGATCTGGCGGCAGCAGCAGCCGCATGCCGGCGCTGCGGACCGCGCAGCGTTCGACGCCGCGCTCGAAGCCATTCGCGCGCGCGGCATGGAGCGCAGCATCGACGCGCCGAGCCCGGCCATCAGCAGCCTGAGCGTGCCCGTGCTCGATGCGGACGGCGCGTTGCGCCTGGTGCTGACCGTGGTGGGCTCCACCGGCACCATCGACGTGGACTGGCAGGGACCGGTGGCCCTGGCCCTGCAAGCCACCGCACGCGCCATCGGCGCGAACCTTGCACCGGCAAGATGACACAAGCGGCCCCGAACGACGACCGGAGCGCCGACGGCGGCAAGCCCCAGCGCGGCATCCAGTCGCTGGACAGTACTGGACAGCTGCTGGGGGCGCTGGTAGCGGCAGGCCGGCCGCTGCCGCTGCGCGACCTGGCGCAGGCGGCCGGCATGGCGCCGGCCAAGGCGTTTCCCCACCTGGTAAGCCTGCAGAAGACCGGCCTGCTCGCGCGCGATGCCGCGGGCAATTTCCTGTGCGGTCCGCTGAGCCTGGAACTGGGGCTGATTGCCCTGCAGCGTTTGTCGCCCACGCGCGAGGCCGAGCCGGAGATCATCGAGCTCGCGGGCGCTACGGGCCTGAGCGTGGCCATGGCGGTGCTCGGGCCGCTGGGGCCGACCGTGGTGCGGCTGGAGGAATCGGCGCGCCCGCAGCATGTGAGCCTGCGGGTCGGCACGGTGCTTTCGCTCGTCAATACCGCGATCGGCCGCACCATGGCGGCGTACCTGCCGGAAAACGTGCTGGCCGGCCTGCTCGCGCGCGACGACTTGCGCATGGCTGGCGCTGCACGCACCGAAGTGCTCGGCGACGACGGGAAGCTTGCGCCGGACTATGCCAGCCGGCTGGCGCGTGTGCGCCGCGAGCAGGTCGACAACGCGCTGAGCCGGCCGGTGCCCGGCATCGATACGCTCGCAGCCCCCGTGTTCGATCACACGGGCAGCCTGGCGCTGGTGGTGGCGGTGATGGGATCGACCGGTAGTTTCGACAGCGGCACGCAGGGGGCCACCGCCGAACTGGTACGCCAGGCGGCGCACCGGCTTTCGTGGCGATTCGGCGCCATGCAGGTATCCGCTTGAGCGGCTTATTGCTCGACGCGGATATTGGCTGACTTGATCAGCGCATCCCACTTCTCATACTGCGCGCGGATATAGCTGCCAAACTGCGCGGGCGTTGCCGGGAACGGCACCGTGCCCTGGCTCGCCAGCTTGCCGGCCATTTCCGCTTGCTTCAGCGAAGCCACGATCTCGGCGTTGAGCCGGTCGACCACGGCCTTGGGCGTGCCGGCCGGAGCCACGACACCGAACCAGGCAGTCAGTTCATAGCCCGGTACGCCGGCCGTGGCCAGGGTCGGCACGCCAGGCAACTGTTCCGACGGCTTCTGCGTGGTGACCGCCAGTGCGCGCACGCGGCCGTCGCGGATGTAGGGCAACGCCGTCGACACGCTGTCGAACATCATGGTCAGGCGCCCGCCGATCAGGTCCGTCATGGACGCGGCGCTGCCCTTGTACGGGATATGCGTGATGTCGACCCCCGCCAGATGCGTGAACAGTTCACCGGCCAGGTGCGAAGACGAGCCATTGCCGAACGAGCCATAGGTCAGCTTGCCGGGTGACTTGCGTGCAAGCGCCAGCAATTCCGGCACGGTCCGCGCCGGCACCGCCGGATGCACGACCAGTACGTTGGGCAGGTAGGCGACGGACGCCACCGGCGCGAAATCCTTGAGCGGATCGTAGCCGGGCTTGTCGTAGAGGCTCTTGTTGACCGCCAGCGAGCCGAACGTGCCAAACAACAGCGTGTACCCATCGGCGGGAGCGCGCGCCACGGCGATCGCGGCAATATTGCCGCCTGCGCCCGGGCGGTTGTCGATCACGACCGGTTGCCCCAGCCGCACCGAAAGCGCATTGCCGACCTCGCGCGCGAGGAGGTCAGTGGCGCCGCCCGGCGGGAATGGCACCACCAGCCTTACCGGCTTGTCCGGATATGCCGCGTGCGCGCTGCCGGCTGCCGCCAGCGAAATCAGCAGCCCTGCGGCCGCATGCCTGAACCAGCCTTTCATCGCGGTCTCCCCTGTCATGTTTTGACGATGGAAAGCGGCAGTGTGTCGCAGCGCGTGGGTGTGCGGGTTTCGAATTGGCAAAGGCCGGCTTTGCGGCGGGCCAGCAGGCGTGGCGTCAGCGCCGCCGCGGCGCCCGGCTGTCAGGCGGCGGGCATGCCCGGCGTCGCCAGCATGGCCAGCGAATTGCCGCCGCGCTCGAAAACCTCGGCCGCATGAAGCAGCGCCCCCAGCTCGCCATGACCATGGAGGACCGCGTCGCGGATCGTCCGGGTCACGGGAAATGAGTCCTGGATGTCACGCCGCGTGCCGTCCGGCGGCAGGGGGGCCAGCGACAGCACGCCGGTCAGGTAAGCCGCTTCGGCGAAGGCGGTATCCTGCGGCCGGACATGGCGTGCGGCCTGCTCCATGAAGCCGGCGCGACGGCAAGCCGCCTGGCTGCGCAGGCTGGGCTCGGCGGGCAGGCGCAAACCGTCGGACATCTGCAGCAGCCGCACCCAGCGCAGCAGGCTGTCGGCGCCCAGCGCTACAAGCAGCGCGCGCACGCTCGCAAAGCCGCCGCCAGGCTGCACGCCGCTTGCCACGGCGAGCCGCAGCAACTGGGCCACCAGGCCCGGGTTGGCATGCAGTTCGGCGAGTACCGCATCGGCATGCGCGCTGTGCGTCAGCAGCGCGTGCAGCCGCGCCAGTGCACCACGGTCCAGGTGCGGCAGCGGCGCCGTCAGCGGTTCAGGCCGCGCGAAATGGAAGCCCTGGAACAGGTGGCAGCCGAGCCGTTGCGCGAGCGCGAGATCGTCGGCGGTCTCGATCTTCTCGGCAATCAGAAGGCGGTCCGCGCGCAGCACGGCATCGGCCACGCGCGGGAGATCCGCGCGGTGGGCAAGCCTGAAGTCGATCTTCACGAAGTCGACCGCGGACAGCGCCTTGAGGACATCGGCGGTCAGCGCCGCCACGTCGTCCAGCGCGATGCGGTAGCCGGCCTCCCGCAGCCACGCCAGGCGGTGCAGGACGGAGGTATCCATCGGCACGCTTTCGAGCACTTCAAGCACAAAGTCTCCAGGCGGGACCAGCAACAGCAGATCGTCGAGCAGCAATTGCCGCCCCAGGTTGACGAAGCCGGCCTCCTTGCACAGGGCCCGCTCCAGCCCAATGCCGCCCAGCGTGCGCGCGATGACGTGGGCGGTAGCCGCGGTGTCGTCGAGGACGTGCGCCCAGTTTCCGCTGCCTTCCCGGTACAGCAGTTCATAGGCCTGCGCGTTGCCGGCGGCATCCACGATGGGCTGGCGCCCGATGTGCAGTACCTCGGCATCGCGGGGACCGGGCATCGGCATGGCGGACAAGGTTGGGAGAGGGTCTTGCATGGGAGCATTCCAGGATTGGGCCGGCAATTTCCTGATGCCGATTTAATGCTGCGAATGCGCTGAAAGAATTCCAATGCACTTTTTGATCACGTCGCAATAATAAAAAATCGCATCTGGCGCAGCAGCAATCAATAAGAAAACGCCGCGATGATAGGAAGGGATTTCCCCAGCTTCCTTGATCGATGCCAACAATGCGGGCGTGCCGGGGCTCCGGGACGCTTTCCGAGCGTTGCGCAGGACATCGCCGCACTACGGTCGGAAAACTCCCAACACATAATCAGAAACTACGGATTGTTCCAACGATACGGGGCAATAGAATCGAATTTAATGTTTTCGTGATTTGATTCTTTTAGTCAATCCAATTGACTGGCAATCACCTTAGAAGAATCACGGGAACCTTTCACCGAGACCCTTCTATCGAGGCGCACATGATCATGACAAGCTGCCCGCCATCGCTCGAATCGATTCCGTGCTGCGCCGGATGCTCCATGGCGCGCTTTTGCCTGTTAGGCGAACGGGTGCCCGACACCATCAAGCAAGGCGAGCTGGCACACCGTGTGGTCCGTCTGCGCAAGGGCGAGCCGCTCTATCTGCTCGGTGATCCGGTCACCGCCCTGTTCGCGATCCGCGTAGGCACGGTCAAGACGCATGTCGCCACGGAAGATGGCCGCACACAGGTGGTCGGCTTTCACTTCCCGGGCGAGATGGTGGGCCTGGACAGCATCGGCCGCCGCCGGTACGCCTCGTACGCGACCGCGCTGGAAGACACCAAGGTTTGCATGATGCCCATGGATGCCTTGCGCGCACTGGCCGCGTCCACGCCGGCACTCGCCAGCCGCGTATTCCTTGCGCTGGACCGCCAGGCCCAGCGCACGCGGGGGTTGCAGACCCTGCTGGCGCTGATGACGGCTGAAGAGCGCCTGGTCACGTTCCTGCTGTGGATTTCCGAAGGACTGTCCGCGCGCGGCTTCTCGTCCAGCGAATTCATCCTGCGTATGAGCCGCGAGGAGATCGGCAGCTATATCGGCCTGACGCTGGAAACCGTCAGCCGGCAGTTTTCCCGGCTCGCGGAATGCGGTCTGATCCGGGTCAAGCACCGCAGCGTGGCGCTGGTCGACAAGGCGGGGCTGCGCGCCATCGCTGCCCGTCCGGCGATCTCCGCGGTACCCCCTGGGCCAGGCAGCCGGCGCGCAGCGCAGCGCGCGCAGGCACTGGGAGCAGGAGCATTGGTGCCCGCGAAGGCGTGGACGGCCCCGACCTTGCCGCAGTCCGCCGCCGGTGCCAGGCATGCAGAAGTGAAGATGAATCCGTTCGCTTGGGAGGCTGGCAATGGACAACAGTGACCTGGTAGGTGAGATCAAGGACGTCAACCTGGGCTATCTGCTGCTGGTGCAGCGCCTGATGCGCCAGAACGAGCCAGAGGCCCTGTTAAGGCTCGGCATCCGCAAGGAGGTCGGGCAGGCGCTGGCTTTGTTGACCCCGGCGCAACTGCTTGGTCTGGCGCGCTCGAGCATGGTGCTGTGCCGCTTCCGCCTTGATAACGATGCATTGCTCGAATCGCTGGCGGGCATCAGGCCCCGGCACGAGCTGTGCAATATGCATACGGCCATCGTGCTGGCCGCACAAGCCCTGGAGGAGGGAAGATGAAGACCACCGCGCAACCTGCCCCGGCCCGCAGTGCCTTGCAGGATGCCTGCGACACGCAGCTCGCCATCGAGCTGATCGGGCTGGGGGCGCGCCCGCAGGTCGTGGAGGCCGAAGTGGCGCTGTCGCGCAGCCGCGTGTACCGCTTGTATCGCGAGCTGACCGGGGGATCGCCGCCAAAAGGCATGCTGCCATTCTCCGCGGACTGGTTCGTGACCTGGCGGCCCAACGCGCATGCTTCCTATCTGCTGAGCGTCCATGAGTTCATGCAGCAGCGGGCCGGGCTGCGAGGCATACGCGCCGTGCTGAACAGCTACCGCGTGTATGCGGACCACATGCGCGCCAGCAACGAGGCATGCCTGATCAGCTTCACGCGATTCTGGACGCTGGTGCGCTTCATGGACGGCGGGTTGCTGCAATTGTCCACGTGCCATTGCTGCGGCGGCCGCTATGTCACGCATGCCCACGAGCCGCTGCGTTCGTTTGTCTGCAGCCTGTGCGAACCACCGTCACGGGTGCGCCGCGGCGTACGCCGCACGCCTGCGGCCGGCGTGGCCGAACAGGCGCCGCCCATCCTGGGGGACTTGCCGGCCGTTGCCGGACCGGCATTCGGGAGGGTGCCTGCCCTACGAGCGCGGCCGTACTAGCGCGGTCGCCATGGGCATTGTTGCAACTGGATACGCGCCCGGCTGCCCGGGCCGCGCCACTGACACCGGAGGCCCCATGACAGGCAATGGATCTGTTTATCCCGAGACGCTACTGCCGCCGGCGCACGCCGGCGCCTTGCACAGGCTCGGACCGACGTTGCTGCCGATCGCCCGTACCGAGTTCACCGCGCCCATGAGGTTGCGGGACATCGTCAACGCGCTGGGCGGCGATGAAGAGCGTGAGCGATGCGTGCGGGTTGGCCTGGAGGTACTGGAAAGTGCCGGCCAGAGGCCGGCACACGCGGTGATCACCACGGGACCGGGGCGCCGGGCCAGCCTGGATTTCTATGTCGACGCGGACTGCGCAAGCTGCTGCGAACTGGACGGCGCGCTGCAGACCGGGCTGGCGGAACGCATCACCAGCGTGTTGCCGCCGGGGCTGTCGCTGGGCGTTCGTCCGCTGGCAGAGTATGCGCAGCAGGCCGGGGCGGAGACCGACCACGGCACCGCCGAGCGCTTCCGGGCCGGCGCGCGCGACCTGTTGCTGCGCGGGGGGGAAATGAACCGGCGCCTGTCGGTGCTTTGTGCCTACCTTTGCGCCATGTACGAGGCACGCGCGGCGGCTGGCTGCCTGGGCTACCTCGACCAGAGCCTGCTGGAAGATGGCCAGGAGGCCCTGAGCTGGCGCTTGCGGCGGCACCGCAGCGTGGAAGGACGGGCGCTGGCCCAGCGGCTGGAGCGCCTCTCGCACGCTGCCGAGAGCGCGCTCTATGAGTTCGGTACCCGTTTCAGCTTCGAGCACGCAGCCTACCAGTTCGAGCTGATGCGGCGCTTCCACGAACAGCTCGAACGATTCCGCGAGACCTGCCGGCCGGATGCCGGCGAGTGGCCGAACCTGGCCCGCCGCGCGGCCCGCGCCAATGCCAAGCGCTAACCGCCGCGCGGCGGGCGCCGGTCAGATGCCGGCCATGCAGGTGTACTTGATCACCAGGTAGTCCTCGATGCCGTAGTGTGAGCCCTCTCGGCCGACACCGGACTGCTTCACGCCGCCAAACGGCGCGACCTCGTTGGAGATCAGCCCCGTGTTCACGCCGACCATGCCGTATTCGAGCCGCTCCGAGACGCGCCAGACGCGGCCGAGGTCGCGCGCATAGAAGTAGCTGGCCAGGCCGAACTCCGTGTCATTGGCCATGGCCACGACATCGTCCTCGGTCGTGAAGCGGAACAGCGGCGCCAGCGGACCAAAGGTTTCTTCGCGCGCGACCAGCATGCCGGGCGCGACGTCGGCCAGGATGGTCGGCTCGAAGAACGTATGGCCAAGCCCGTGCCGATGACCGCCCTGCAACACGCGCGCGCCCTTGCCAAGCGCATCCGCGATATGCTCTTCGACCTTGGCCACGGCCTTCTCATCGATCAGCGGGCCGATGCGCACGCCTTCGTCCATGCCATTGCCGACCTTCAGCGCGGCGACTGCTGCCACCAGCTTCTGCGCGAATGCGTCGTAGACCTTGTCCTGCACATAGATCCGGTTCGCGCAGACGCAGGTCTGGCCGGCGTTCCGGTACTTGGAGATGATGGCGCCCTCGACCGCGGCATCCAGGTCGGCATCGTCGAACACGATAAAGGGCGCATTGCCGCCGAGTTCCATCGACACTTTCTTGATGGTGGATGCGGTCTGCGCCATCAGCACGCGGCCTACCTCGGTGGAACCCGTGAACGTCAGCTTGCGCACCAGCGGGTTGCTGCTCAGTTCGCCGCCGATGGCTCCCGCCGAGCCCGTGATCACCGACAGGACACCGGCCGGGATACCGGCCCGCTCCGCCAGCGCCGCCAGTGCCAGCGCCGTCAGCGGGGTTTGCGACGCTGGCTTGACTACCATGGTGCAGCCGGCGGCCAGCGCCGGGCCGGCCTTGCGCGTGATCATGGCTGCCGGGAAGTTCCAGGGGGTAATCGCCGCGCAGACGCCCACAGGCTCCTTGGTCACGACGATGCGCTGGTTGCTGACCGGCGCGGGAATCGTTTCGCCGTAAACGCGCTTGCCTTCCTCGGCAAACCATTCGATGAACGACGCCGCGTAGGCGATCTCGCCCTTGGCCTCGGCAAACGGCTTGCCTTGCTCGGCGGTCATGATGCGCGCCAGGTCATCCTGGTTGGCCAGGATCAGTTCGAACCACTTGCGCAGCAGCGCCGAACGTTCCTTGGCCAGGCGCGCGCGCCACGCCGGCAGCGCGCGGTTGGCGGCCTCGACCGCCTGGCGGGCCTCCGCGGCGCCGAACTGCGGCACTTGCGCCACGCGCTCGCCCGTGGCCGGGTTGGTAACGTCGATGTGGCGTTCGCCGTCGGTCCAGCGTCCGTCGATATAGCACTGCTGGCGCAGCAGGGTGGGGTCTTGGAGCTTCAGCATGATCGTTCGTCCGTTGAAAAGACTGCCGGTAGGGGATGGCGCGATCAAAGCATTGTAATCGGCACCGCGCAGCCTGGCGGGTCAGCCCGGTGTGGTGCTTGCGGGCCACCACTGTCCGGCGACGGCTGGAATCCCGCCGATAAGATGTCAGGTGTCTGGCTTCAAGCACGGAACACGCCAGCCTGACGCGGCAAGCTGCGTTGTGACCGGGCCTGGAAGGCTAGGCGGCTCTGCGGCACGACAATGGTCTCAAGGCCCGATACAGCACGCCAGGGGCCGCATCAATTGGCCTTCGGACGATCGGGCTCGATGCCCCAGTCGCCAAACTCCAGCCAGTCGTCGCCGAGCAACTCCGCAGGATGCTGGGTGCGGCTCGAGCCATTGCCGCAGCCCATGGCGTCCACCGGACAATACTTGTCGCAGCCCCAGCAGATGCGCTCGGGATGGCTCGGATGCAGCGGGAATTTCTTTGCCATGGTGACAGGCACGCGACCCTGTGCCGATGTAACGAGAATGTGGCAATCAGTATGGCGCGCCGATGCCGTGCCTCGTTTGCCGTAAATCAAGTCGCGAGGATCGCCACCGAACGAAGCGTTCAGCCTGAATGCTGCAAGCGGCTCAGAAGGAGAGCACCTGGGCCGCCAGCTTCGTCAGCACGCCGCTGCCCAGGCAAAGCACCACCCACCCGGCCAGGATCAGTGCGTTGTCACGAACGGTCATGGGGATCTCCTGTCTCGTTTCGCTCGTTTCGCGATGGGCGCCTGCGTCAGGCGTGCGCGCCGTCGCTGTAGGGGTCGAAGCTGCGCGCCGGGCTGGCCGAAACGCCGCTGCGCTCCAGGCCGGCTACCGTGCGGGCGCCGTCGGTGTAGGGGTCTGCTGTCCGGAACTGGTAACCGTAGCGGTCGCCGGCATGGGCATCGGCGACGAAGCGGGCGCCGTCGCTATACGGATCCGCATTGCGCACGCGGAACTCGTAGCCATAGCGATCCCCGGCGTGCGTGCTCGTCGACGGGGCGGCATGGGCAACGCCGACTGCCGCGGCGAGCGACAGCAGAAGGGCGGAAGCAACGGTACGGACAACGGTAGTGCTCGACATGATGATCTCCGGCTTGGTTGAATTTTTCAGAACGCTTCCTGTTTCAGGTGTGTCGTTCGTGTAAGCAACTATAGGCCAGAGATCCCGATGCTTCCGGGGTCTGCTCAGGATGTCTTATTCAAATATTTTGAATTTCTGCGAACGTCGACACGGCGGCGAAAAGAAACAAAAAAAGCCGGAGGCGGCATCAGGAAATGCCAACCTCCGGCTCCTGGCAGGCACCGTCGGTGCCCGCGGGTCGGATGTGCCGATCAGGCCTGGACCGATGCCAGGGCTGCGTTCAGCGTCTTGCTCGGGCGCATCACGGCGGACAGCTTTTCAGCGTCCGGCATGTAGTAGCCGCCGATGTCCACGGGCTTGCCCTGCACGTCGGACAGTTCGCCGACAATGGTCTTCTCGTTGTCGGTGAGCTGCTTGGCCAGCGGCGCGAACGTCGCTGCCAGGCCGGCGTCTTCGGTTTGCGCGGCGAGTTCCTGGGCCCAGTACATGGCCAGGTAGAACTGGCTGCCGCGGTTGTCGAGCTGGCCGGTCTTGGGCGACGGGCTCTTGGCGTTGTCCAGCAGCTTGCCGGTGGCGGCGTCCAGCGTCTTGGCCAGGATCTTCGCCTTGTCGTTGCCCGACTTGATGCCAAGCTCTTCCAGCGACACGGCCAGCGCCAGGAATTCACCCAGCGAGTCCCAGCGCAGGTGGTTTTCTTCCACGAGCTGCGCCACGTGCTTCGGCGCCGAACCGCCAGCACCGGTTTCGTACATGCCGCCACCGGCCATCAGCGGGACGATCGACAGCATCTTGGCGCTGGTGCCCAGTTCCATGATCGGGAACAGGTCGGTCAGGTAGTCGCGCAGGATGTTGCCGGTCACCGAGATGGTGTCCAGGCCGCGGATCACGCGCTCGAGCGTGTAACGCATGGCGCGGACCTGCGACATGATATGGATCTCGAGGCCCTTGGTGTCGTAATCCTTCAGGTAGGTTTCCACCTTCTTGATCAGCTCGGCCTCGTGCGGACGGTACGGGTCCAGCCAGAACACGGCCGGCATGCCCGAGTTGCGCGCGCGCGTGACGGCAAGCTTGACCCAGTCGCGGATCGGCGCGTCCTTGACCTGGCACATGCGCCAGATGTCGCCCGTCTCGACCTTCTGCGTCAGGGCCGTCAGCACTTCACCGGTGGCGTTGTCGACGATGCGGGCTTCGCCGTCTTCGGGGATCTCGAAGGTCTTGTCGTGCGAGCCGTACTCTTCGGCCTTTTGCGCCATCAGGCCCACGTTCGGCACGGTACCCATCGTCACCGGATCAAAGGCGCCGTTGGTCTTGCAGAAGTTGATGATTTCCTGATAGATGCGGGCGAAGGTCGATTCCGGGATCAGGCACTTGGTGTCCTTGGTGCGGCCATCGGCGCCCCACATCTTGCCGCCGATACGGATCATGGCCGGCATCGAGGCGTCGACGATCACGTCGTTCGGTGCGTGCAGGTTCGAGATGCCCTTGGCAGAGTCCACCATCGCCAGTTCCGGGCGATGCTCATGGCAGGCGTGCATGTCGCGGATGACTTCTTCGCGCTTCGATTCCGGCAGCGCCTCGATCTTGGTGTACAGGTCGACCAGGCCGTTGTTGACGTTCACGCCCAGTTCGTCGAACAGCTTCTGGTGCTTGGCAAAGGCGTCCTTGTAGAAGACCTTGACCGCGTGGCCGAACACGATCGGGTGCGACACCTTCATCATCGTGGCCTTGACGTGCAGGCTCAGCATGACGCCGGTCTTGCGCGCGTCTTCCATCTGGTCTTCATAGAAGGCCAGGAGGGCCTTCTTGCTCATGAACATGCTATCGATGACCTCGCCGGCCAGCAGCGCGACCTTCGGCTTCAGCACGATGGTCTTGCCGCTCTTGGTCAGGAGCTCCATGCGGACTTCGCGCGCCTTGTCCAGCGTGATCGACTTCTCGCCGTGATAGAAGTCGCCGTGCTTCATGTGGGCCACGTGCGTGCGCGAGGCCATGCTCCACTCGCCCATGCTATGCGGGTGCTTGCGCGCGTAGTTCTTGACGGCGGCCGGAGCGCGGCGATCGGAGTTGCCCTCGCGCAGGACCGGGTTCACGGCGCTGCCCAGGCACTTGGAGTAGCGCTTCTGGATGGCCTTCTCTTCCTCGGTCTTCGGGTCCTCGGGGTAGTCGGGAACCTTGTAGCCCTTGGACTGCAGTTCCTTGATGGCGTTGACCAGCTGGAACACCGATGCGCTGATGTTCGGCAGCTTGATGATGTTGGTGTCTTCCAGCTGGGTCAGGCGGCCCAGTTCGGCCAGGTTGTCCGGAACGCGCTGTTCTTCGGCCAGGAACTCGGGAAACTCGCCGAGGATACGGGCGGCTACCGAGATGTCGCTGGTCGCGACTTCAACACCGGCCGGCTTGGTGAACGTGCGGATGATGGGTAGGAAAGCACTGGTCGCCAGCAGGGGGGCTTCGTCAGTCAGGGTGTAGATGATGGTGGGTTGCTGCGTACTCATTGCTTGCCTCTGGATCGGGGGGATGTCAAAGAATAGAACCACGCGCCGGGGACCGGACCATTCGGCCCCCGGCAAACACAGAATTTTGCCTGACTTTGCTTTCAGGCGGCTGACTTCCACCGCATTTCTTGCGCGGAAATTGCCGGCACGCCCAAATTTGGTGCGAAAATCGGGTGTCAAACCGGTCACATTTGGCAGGCGAGGCCAAATTCCCGATGTCACGCCGCCCGGCCGGAATTATTTTGGCATCGCCAAGCGTTTACCCCTGGAGCCGCCGGGCAGATTGTGCGGCGGGCGACTATGCTGAGTTCGTGGGCCGCGGGTGCCACGGCGCGGGCCCGCACTGGAGAAAGGTTATGCAATTCCGAAATGGCAGCTGGCTGGCAGCCGCCGCTCTCGTGCTGAGCGCCTGCGCAACGCTGCAGCCGGTCGAGACCGGCCAGAAGATGATCGGCAGTTCCGAGGCCAGCGTGCGCGGCGCCTTTGGCAAGCCCACGGAGACCTACCCGCTCAGCGACGGCACCAGCCGCTGGATCTACTCAAAGCAGCCGCTGGGCTTCATGGTCTACGCCGCGGATTTCGATGCGGGCGGCAAGCTGACGAACTTTCGCCAGATGCTGACGGAGGAGGAGATCTACACCGCGCGCCCCGGTGTCTGGACCAAGCGCGATGTGGCCGAGCGCTTCGGCATGCCGCGTGAACCGGTGCAGTATTACCCGCTGATGAAGCGGGAAGCGTGGTCGTACCGCCTGTACGTCGCCGGCTACCAGCCGGCTCACTTCAGCGCCTATTTCGACGATCGGGGCGTGCTGGACCGCACCATGATCATCGTGGATCCGCTTGGCGGCGACGCGCGCGACAGCGGAAAGTAGGGGCACCGGCAGCGCTCAGGCGTTGCCGGATTCGTCATCCGCCAGCACCCAGCGGTCGGGCGCGTCCTCATGGGCAGCCGTGAGCAGAATGGCCTGGCCGCAGTCTTCGCACCGGTACGCGAATGCATTCTGCCCCGTGGCCGTACGCACCTGGCCGCACTTGACCAGTCGGGGGTGGGGTGGAAAATGGCCGGGGCGGTCGACCAGCGCCTGGCAGAGCGCGCATAGGGACATAGCTGACTCCGAAATGGTGGTTCCCTGGATACTGAAAATGCTGTACTGCAGCATTTTCAGTATAGGAGGTCGCTGCAGCCATCGCGACGACAAGCCCAGGGAGAAATGCGGACTGGAAAACGCCCAGCAGAAATTGTGTGCAATTTCTGTTCTGTATTCCCGGGCCATATCTCCCCAAATAAATGACTTCATCGCTACGCGATAATCCGATCGCCGTGGCTGGCCATTCGCACGGAAACTCACAGCCTATCGACAGGGTTCGGTATCAAAAACCCGTCAAAATGGCCTGAAACAATATCTACCCTTCACAAATCGACATTTGAAAAAGCTCTTGTCGATACCAGGTCAAAGCGCCTGAGACGCATGCATCTTGTTGCGTAGATTCGGTGATAAATGAAATAACGTGGCGGAAAGACTGACAGCACGAAATTTTGTAGTCAACTGGGTGCATTGGGGTAAATGACTAGGATGTCCTACTTCATGTCCTATTGAGACGGGAATAGCGACTGATATACCTTTATCGTCATTCCGACGATTCACCGGTCTTTGAAATGCATGGCAGCCAGAAGCCGGGTCTGTCGTGGCCGGGTATTGCCGTCGCGAGATAACGACCGCAGCAACGCTCCCGGATAACCCAAAAAATGATGATGGACAGCTCACCCCGTTCGCCGATGCCCCGCTACCACCAGATCTACGTGGCGCTGCGCCACCAGATCGTGAGCGGGCTCTATGACAGATGCGGCTTGCCCCCTGAACTCAGGCTGATGGAGCAATACCAGGTGGCGCGGGTGACGGTGCGCCGCGCCATCATTGAGCTGGTCAGGGAAGGCATGGTCTATCGGCGGCCCGGGCAAGGCACCTTCGTCAAGCTTGACCACCCGAGCCGCGCGGAAATGGAGCCGTCGATTCAGGGGCCGCTGGACAGCCTGATTGCCTCGGCGGCGCAGACCACCGTGCGCATGCTGGCGTACGGGCTGGAGCCATGCCCGGCCGATGCCGCCGCCGGCCTGTCGCTGGCGGAGGGACAGAAAGCCCTGCGGGTCATGGGGCTGCGCTGCCATCAGGGCAAGCCGGCATCGCTGATCACAACCTACCTGCCTGCCCATATGGCGCCGTTGCTGACGCCGCATGACCTCGATCAACAACAGCCCATGCTCTCGCTGCTTGAGCAAGGCGGCATACGCATCGGCGACGCCGAGCAATTGTTGTCGAGTTGCGCGGCAGACGCGGTCTCGGCGCCGCTGCTGGAAGAGCCGGTGGGCGCGGCACTGCTGTCCGTGGTGCGGGTCGTGCGGGACATTGACGGTTATCCGGTCCAGTGGCTTCGGGGCCTGTACCGGCCGCATTGCCATGCCTACCGCATGGCGCTCACGCGCGTGGGCGAGGCCACCGCGTGGGTCTGGCTGGCCGGCGATATCACGGCCAGTGTGCGGTGAGCCGGTGGCGGCGCAAGCGGGGCAGGCATGAACATTCATGATCCGGCCCGGCGCCCGGGGGACGCGCCGCGTGCGCCTTCCCGCTTTCCCGAATTCCTGTTTGCCGGCAAGGCTGGCTGCCAGTGCTGCATCCTTGTGTCTGCTGCCGCGGGACTGCCCCGCGCGTGGCGGCGGTACTTGTCGCGCTACGGGGCCCGCCGCGTGGCGGGACGCGACAACCGGGGTGGAGCCGGGGCGCCGCGCATCGAGCGGATGCGCGGCCGTCTGGCAGTCATTGCCGCGCTTGCCGCTTCGGCGCCAGCGGCCGGCGTCTTTTACACGCAGTTCCTGCGGAGTCCCGCGCTGCATGGTCCTTGCGGGCCCGTCCGGTGCGTGGTGCCCATGCCGTGCGCGGCCGCGGAGCCTCGCGCATGAAGCGGGACGTCATCATTGCCGCCGACGCGCTGAGCCTTTGGCTTGACGGCCGTGCCGTGCTGGACAACGTCCGGCTGGCCGTCGGCCGCGGACGCGTCACGGCACTGGTGGGCCCGGCCGGCGCGGGAAAGTCGGCGCTGTTGGGCATCCTGGCGGGCAAGCTGTCGCCGTACAGCGGCACCGTGGAGATAGACGGGCAAAGCGTTGCCGGCATGTCCCCTCATGCATTGGCCCGGCTGGGGGTGCGCTATGTCGGTCCCCCCGGACGGGCGGCAGGCGCCCGGACGGTGCGCGATTGCATTGCGCTCGGCGCGCAAGCGCATGTACGGGGCCACCATGTCGCACGCGCGCAGGCGGACGAAGTGGCGCGACGGCTGGGCCTGGAGTTCCAGTTGGACAAGGCCGCTGCCAGTCTGCGGCCGGCACTCAGCAAGCGCCTGGCGCTCGCATGCGCCATCGCAGCGCGCGCGCATTTGCTGCTGCTCGACGAGATCATGGCGGGCCTCAATGCCGCGGAGGCGGCACGCATGGCAGCCACGATCCGCGGCCTGCGTACCGACGCGGTGACAGTGCTGATGGCCGAGCGTGCCATGCCCCATGCCGCGATGGTGGCGGACGATGTACTGGTGCTGGCAGACGGCAAGCTGCTCGCATCCAGCAGCGCCGCTGCCAGGGAGAGCGTCAAGGCGCCCGCCACGGAGCAGGGCGGCAGGGAACCGGCGCCGCCATGACGCCAAGGCGTCCACCGGTCGACGTGGCCGTCAGCGAAGCCGGACTGCGCGACGTACCGCCGTAGCGCTATACCAGCAGGCGGGATTTCCGCCCTGGACGCCCGCCCGCGCAACGAAGACTTGCCCTATGGCGTTCGACGCACCAAAGTAATAGAAGGCCGATCGGGCCGGTCATCCACCGGAGACTGCGCATGGGCAAGAAGAAGCAGGGAGAGCGCGAAGCACACGATGCCGGCGTTGCCGGCGGGAAAATGACGGGCAAGCAGTACGACGAGGAGCTGTACCGGCTGCATGTCGAGCTGGTCAAGCTGCAGGACTGGGTCAAGGCTACCGGCGCCAAGGTCTGCATCCTGTTCGAAGGCCGCGACGGCGCCGGCAAGGGCGGCGTGATCAAGGCCATGACCGAGCGCGTGAGTCCGCGCGTGTTCCGCGTGGTGGCGCTGCCGGCGCCAACCGAGCGCGAAAAGAGTCAGATGTATATACAGCGCTATATCCCCCACCTGCCCGCCGCCGGAGAAATCGTGATCTTCGACCGCAGCTGGTACAACCGGGCCGGCGTGGAACGGGTCATGGGATTTTGCAGCGACGAGCAGGTGGACGACTTCCTGCGTGCTGTGCCACTGGTCGAGCAGGCCATCATCCAGTCGGGCGTGGTGCTGCTGAAATACTGGCTGGAAGTCAGCGAGGCAGAGCAGACGCGCAGGCTGCAGGATCGCATTAACGACCAGCGCAAGACCTGGAAGCTGACCGACATGGACCTGAAGTCGTACTCGCGCTGGTATGACTATTCGCGCGCGCGCGATGCCATGTTCGCGGCGACGGACACTGACGAATCGCCCTGGTTCGTGACCCGCTCCGACGACAAGCGGCGCGCCCGGCTGAACATCATCAGCCATATGCTGGACCGTATTCCGTATGAAGCGGTCCCCCGTAAAAAGCCGAAACTGCCGGCCCGGCAGAAAACGGAAGGCTACAAAGAGCCGGATTATCCGTACCGGCGCGTGCCGGAGCGCTTCTAGTCCGGCGGTATTGGTACCGCAGTACGGCCCGGAAGGCCGCCCGGATCCTCGCCTGGCAGCAGCCGGATGGCGTCGTGGCCCACAACGCGTGCGAGGCGCTGCGGCTGACGGCAACGACGCCGGGCGCCGGCCTGTCAGGCTAACTCGCGCTCTGCCGCCTGCGGCACCGCCACCGGCGCGTGGACGCGCGCGTGCTGCACCGCCGGATAGCCGGCCGAGAACACCAGCCGGCCCGCGCACCAGGTATGCGTCACCAGCGGCTGGCCCGCTACGCCCGCCACCGCAATCACGTCGGCGCGCGCACCGGGCACCAGCCGGCCACGGTCGGCCAGCATGCAGGCATCGGCCGGATTGGCCGTGACCAGCGCCAGGGCCTGGTTCAGCGGCAGCCCCGCCTGTTGCGCGGCGGCGAAGGCGGCGGCGATCAGCGTCGACGGCTGGTAGTCCGAGCACAGGATATGGCCGACGCCCGCATGGATGGCGTCGATCGCGCGCATCGAGCCGCTCTGGCTCTTGCCGCGCAGCACGTTGGGCGCCCCTAGGATGGTCGGCAACGCCCGCTCGGCGGCGGCCTGAGCCGTTTCGACATTGATCGGGAACTCGCTCATGCGCACGCCGAGCGCGTGCATGGCGGCAATGCGCTGCGGGGAATCGTCATCGTGGCTGGCCGTCGGGATCCGCAGGCCCTGTGCCGCCGCCAGCAGGCGCTGCACGCGCTCGTTCGCGCCTTCGAGCTCTGCGGTTTTCTTGTGCGCGGCGTCGGCGGCTTCCTCGCGGCTCATGCCATGGTTGCCCATCATGTACGACAGGTAGGCGTCCAGCGTCTTGAACTGGCCTTGCCCGGGCGAATGGTCCATGACCGAGAGCAGGTCGACCACGCCTTCGGCCATCAGTGCTTCGAGCACCGGCACGGCGCTGGCGTCGGTCACTTCATAGCGGCAATGGATGCGGTTGTCGACCAGGCTGTGGCTGCGGTAAGCGGCCACGGTGCGCACGAGCGTGGCAGCCGTGTCGTTGTTGCGCACGCCGAACTGGTTGCTCGCGAACGACAGCGCGTGGTACGGCGTCGTGATGCCGGCGGCGGCGTTGCGGCGGTCCACCTGGGCCACGGCGAAATCGAGCGGGAACATCACGCCCGCGCGCGGCTCGGCTTCCTTTTCGATGGCATCGGAATGGACATCGATCAGGCCGGGCATCACGGTGTGTCCGCGCAGGTCGAAGACCTGTGCGGAGGCCGGCACGGCATGCGCTGCCGGTTCGATCGCGGCAATGCGGCCATGCTCGATCAGCAGGGCGCTGTCGGGCAGCACGCGGTCGGGCAGTACCAGGGTGGCGTGCGTCAGGTAGGTGGAAGACATGTCCGGTTCCTGTATCGGTTGGCAGGGTAATCAGGCGATGGCGGCGGCCGGCTGCAGCGGCAGCAGGCGCGTGGCGACGGCTTCGCGCACGGCGTCGTCATGGAAGATGCCGATCAGGCAGCGGCCTTCGGCCAGCGCCTCGCGGATCAGCTCCACCACCACGGCGCGATTGTCGGCATCCAGCGAGGCAGTCGGCTCATCGAGCAGCAGGATCGGGTGTCCGCCGATCAGCCCGCGCGCAATGTTCACGCGCTGCTGCTCGCCGCCCGAGAACGTGGCCGGCGGCAGGTCCCACAACCGGCGCGGCAGGTTCAGGCGCTCCAGCAGCGCGGCGGCGCGGGCACGGGCCTCGTCGCGGCCGGTGCCACGCTGCTGCAGCGGATCGGCCACCACGTCGAGCGCGGCCACGCGCGGGATCGCGCGCAGGAACTGGCTGACATAGCCGATCACGTCGCGGCGCAGCCTCAGGATGACTTGCTCGGGCGCGTGGCTGAGCGTGGCCCACGGCGCGTCCGGCGCGGCGGCATCGCGCAGGCGGATGGTGCCTTCGGTGGCCAGGTAGTTGCCATACAGGCAGCGCAGCAGCGTGCTCTTGCCGGTGCCCGACGGGCCCGACAGCACCAGGCACTCGCCGGCAGCCGCGTCGAAATCGATGGCGCGCAGCACAGGCAGGCGGATGCCGCCCTGGTTGTGGAGCGTGAACATCTTGCCGAGGCCGCGGACCTCGATCATGGTTTGCTTGGGTTCGGCGTGCGTCATGGTCAGCCTTGCAGGATGGACGAAACCAGCAGCTGCGTGTACGGATGCTGCGGGTCGTCGAGGATCTGGTCGGTCAGGCCTTGCTCCACCACGCGGCCGCCTTGCATGACCAGCGTGCGGTGCGCCAGCAGGCGCGCCACGGCCAGGTCGTGCGTGACGAGGATGGCGGCCAGGTCGAGGTCGGTCACCAGGCGGCGCAGCAGGTCAAGCAGGCGCGCCTGCACCGAGACATCGAGCGACGCGGTCGGCTCGTCCATGAAGACCAGGCGGGGGTGGGTGACCAGGTTGCGCGCGATCTGCAGGCGCTGCTGCATGCCGCCCGAGAACGTGGTGGGCACGTCATCAAGGCGCGCCAGGTCGATTTCCATCTTTTCGAGCCAGGCGCCCGCGATCTCGCGCAAGTCGCCGTAGTGGCGCTCGCCGACAGCCATCAGCCGTTCGGCGATATTGGCGCCGGCGCTGACCTGCATGCGCAGGCCGTCGCGGGCGTGCTGGCGCACGAAGCCCCAGTCGGTGCGCGCCAGCAGGCGCATGCGCGCGCTTGAAAGCGTGGACAGGTCGGTCAAGCCGCTCTCGCGCATGTCGTAGCTGACGCTGCCGCGCTGCGGCGGTGCCTGCATCGACAAGGCCTGCAACAGCGTGCTCTTGCCCGAGCCCGATTCGCCCACCACGCACAGCACTTCGCCGGGGTAGAGGTCGAAGCTCACGTCATGGCAGCCGTGCACGCCGTCCCAGGTGCGCGTGAGATGGCGGACGGAAAGCAGCGGGGTGGCGCTCATTGTGCGGCTCCTTCGGCCTGCTGCGCGGCGACGCGGTCGCTGCAGTACTCCGTGTCCGAGCACACGAACATGCGCGCGCCGGCGTCGTCGGTAATGATCTCGTCGAGGAAGCTGTCGGTCGCGCCGCACTGGGCGCAGCGGTGGCTCCATTTCTCGACGGTGAACGGGTGGTCGGCGAAATCCAGGCTCTTGACCGAGGTGTACGGTGGCACCGCATAGACGCGCTTCTCGCGCCCGGCGCCGAACAGCATCAGCGCGGGGCTGCGGTCGAGCTTCGGGTTGTCGAACTTCGGGATCGGCGAGGGCCGCATCATGTAGCGCTGGTTGACGATCACGGGATAGTCGTAGGTGGTGGCGATATGCCCGTGATGGGCGATGTCCTCGTAGAGCTTGACGTGCATCGAGCCATACTCGGCGAGCGCATGCATGGTGCGGGTCTCGCGTTCGCTCGGCTCCAGCCAGCGCAGCGGCTCGGGAATCGGCACCTGGAACACCATCACCTGGCCCGCGCGCAGCGGCGATTCGGGGATGCGGTGGCGGGTCTGGATGATGCTGGCCTCGGCCGTGCGTTCGGTCGTCTTCACGCCCGTCACGCGGCCGAAGAAGCGGCGGATATTGATGGCGTTGGAGGTGTCGTCCGAACCCTGATCGATGACCTTCAGCACGTCCTGCGTGCCGATGATGGCGGCCGTGACCTGGATGCCGCCCGTGCCCCAGCCATAGGGCAGCGGCATTTCGCGGCTGCCGAACGGCACCTGGTAGCCGGGGATCGCCACGGCCTTGAGCAGCGCGCGGCGCAGCATGCGCTTGGTCGACTCGTCGAGGTAGCCGAAGTTGTAGTGGTCGTCGCGGGCCACGGCGGCCGGCGCGGCGGTAGCGTGGGTCTGACTCATGCCAGCGTCTCCTCCTGGGGCTGGGTAGCGGGTGCGGCAACTGACGGCGCGGCGTCGGGCCGCGCCGATTCCTGCTCCGCGCGCAGGCGGCGCAGCAGTTCCAGGTTGGCCTGGAAGTCCACGTAATGGGGCAGCTTCAGGTGCTGCACGAAGCCGGAGGCCTCGACGTTGTCGCTGTGGTAGAGCATGAATTCCACGTCATTGGCCGGCGCATCGGCGGCTTCGCCAAGCTCGGCGGCGCGCATGGCACGGTCGGCCAGCGCCATCGACATGGCCTTGCGTTCGCCGTAGCCGAACACCAGGCCGTAGCCGCGCGTGAAGCGCGGCGCCTCGCTGGCGTTGCCCGTGAACTGGCTGACCATCTGGCATTCGGTCAGATCGACCTGGCCGATGGTCACGGCAAAGCCCAGCTCTTCGACGAACAGCTCGACTTCGGCCGTGCCGTAGCGGATCTCGGCTGCGAACGGGTGCGAGTTGCCGTAGCCGCGCTGCGTCGAGTAGCCCATCGACAGCAGGAAGCCC
Source organism: Cupriavidus sp. 22TCCZM01-5 (assembly GCF_057798915.1). NCBI lineage: Bacteria > Pseudomonadati > Pseudomonadota > Betaproteobacteria > Burkholderiales > Burkholderiaceae > Cupriavidus > Cupriavidus sp. 22TCCZM01-5. Next base: position 27,207 of record NZ_JBYOJR010000027.1, on the reverse strand, counting down.
TCGTCCGCGCGCGCCAGGTTCTGCAGGCGCGCGGCGCGGCCGGCGGGCAGCGTCAGCGGTTCGCGGGTCAAGTCGGGCGGGGCGGGGTCGCCCGGAGGGATGGCATCGGCCTCGACCAGCTCGTCGGCCTCCAGCAGTGCGGTCACGCGCGGCATGTCGGACGCCAGCGGCTCGGGCGACGGTGCCAGCGGCTCCGGGTCGCGCCCGGCTTCGAGCGAGAAGTCCAGCAGGCGCTGCGTGTAGTCGTAGGTCGGGCCGAGCACCTGTCCGCCGGGGACATCCTTGAAGGTCGACGAGATCCGGCGCTCAAGCCGCATCTTGCCCGTGTCGACCGGCTGGGTGTAGCCAAAGCGCGGCAGCGTGGTGCGGTAGGCGCGCAGCAGGAAGATGGCTTCGATCTGGTCACCCGCGGCCTGCTTGAGCGCCAGCGCCGCCAGGTGCGGGTCGTACAGCGAGCCCTCGGCCATCACGCGCGAGACCGCCAGCGGCATCTGTTCGCGTATCTGCGCCAGCGTCAGCTCGGGCACCGCGGTATCGCCGCGGCGGTAGGCATCGAGCCTCTGGTAGGAATTGAGGATGGCACGCTCGCCTCCCTTGACGGCTACGTACATGTCAGTCCTCCAGTTGCGTGGTGCGCGCAAGCGCGCAGAATTGGTCGCCGCTGGTCAGCAGCAGGTCCACGCCTAGCGGGAACGCGGCGTGGTTGGCGCGCCAGCTTGCGCGGAAGCCGTCGGGCAGGCCGTTGACATGCAGACGCTGCGTGGTCTCGATGCCGGGGCCGCGCAGTGTCAGCGATTCGCCGTCGGCAAGAGACGCGACTTCCGCGATGAGCGTCGCCGACCGGTCCGGGTAGGCTGGCTCGCCCTGCGCACAAGCGGCCAGGGGTGGCTGCGCATGGTCGGCGGGAACGCAGACAAAGGTGGCAGCGCCGACGTCGTCCACCAGCGGGCAGCCGCAGTGAAAGCGCAGGAAGGCCCGCACCGCAGCGGGCACGCCTGCCGGCAGCCAGACCGGGGTATCGGCGTCGGCCAGCGTCAGGAGCAGCGCGGCCTGGGCCGGCGAGAGGCCTTCCGGCACGCCGCTTGTCGCGGGCAGCGGCTGCACGGTGCCGGGCCGGGCCATGGCATCGAGCGTGGCGCGAAACACCTGCTGGGCATCTTCGACCGGATTGCCGAAGCCGGGCAACAGCGAGGCGCTCGCCGCGGCGGTGGTGGGTTGGAGCGGTTGCATGTCAGTCTTCTCCGCGAACCATGGTGAAAAACTCCACGCGCGTCTGTGCGGCAGCGCCCGCGCGGCTTGCGGCCCGTTCGGCCTGGGCCCGTGCGAGCGGCCCGAGCACCGTTTCCTGCACGCGCTGGTGCCAGTCGGCGCGCTGAAGGAGGGCGTCCAGCACGGCCGCCTGCTCGGCGTGGCGCGTGCCGCGGCCCTGAACGTAGGCGACGCCCGCCGTGCCGCCCGCGGTTCCGCCTTCGAGCACGACGGCGCAGCGCGTCACCGTGACTTCGCCAAGGTTGAACTGGGCGCCAGTGCCGCCGGCACGGCCGCGCACCATGGCCATGCCGGCTTCCGGCTTGCGCAGCAGGCGGTGGGCGGGCAGGCCGCCTGGACCGGAAAGTTGCGCGTAGGCCGCATCGAGCGCATCCGGCGGCGCCAGCGCCAGGATGCGCAGCCACGCAGCACGGGCTGCGTTGGCGTCCGCCGTGGTATCGTCTTGCATCGTCACCCCTATACGTCTATACGTTTAGATGTTAGCAGTATCAGCACGGCGACACTAGAACATACTGGTATGAAGCTTTCGTGACGGACCCGGCCGATGCTCGGACTCGACCGTGCGAAGGCGGGGCTGAGGCACAATCACGGGTACGGACCGGAGCCGGTAGTGAAATCCGCTCCGATGAATGCTTGATGACAAAGGGCAAGGCAAGACAATGTCTGATCGAGAAGTGGAACGGGGTTCCGGCGTCGCGGTATGGCGCCAGATTGGCGAGGCGCTGGCAGCGGACATCCGCAACAAGCTCTATGGCCCCGGTGAACAACTGCCGCCGGAACCGGAGCTGGCCAGCCGCTTCGCCGTCAACCGCCACACCATCCGCCGCGCCATGGGCGAGCTGGAACTGAGCGGCCTCGTGCGGATCGAGCAGGGCCGTGGCACCTTCGTGCAGGAACACGCGATCGACTATGCGATCGGGCGCCGCACGCGCTTTTCGCAGAACCTCGCCGCGCAGGGCATGCGCGGGCACGTCGAGATGCTGGACAGCCGGGTATTGCGCGCGCCCGACATCGCCAGGCACCTGGGCCTGCCGCGCACCGCGGACATCCTGCACGTGCAGATGATCGGCAAGGCCGAAGACCGCACCATCGACGTCGCCGAGCACTATTTCGACAACAAGCGCTTTCCCGGCCTGGCCGAGCAGCTGCGCGAAAAGCTGTCGATTTCGCGCGCGCTCGCACACTTTGGCATTGCCGACTACACGCGCAAATGGTCGCGCATCACGGCGTCGATGCCGAGCGAGCCGGTCGCGCGGCTGCTGAACCAGCCCAAGACACGCCCGGTGCTGCAGGTGGAGGCGCTGAACGTCGATATCGACGGTGCGCCGCTGCAGTACAGCATGACCCGCTTTGCCGGAGACTGGGTGCAGCTCACGGTTTCCGACAGCGAGTAGCATGCCGGCGATCCTGAAGCATTCCGTGACCGCCGGGAACGACGGCGCCTTGTCGCATTGGTCTAGACATCCGGCTGTCATGTACCAGAACTAACGTATCGCCTATGCATATCACTAGCCAAGCTACCACGGCCCCGCTCGCGGGGATCACAGGCCGCCGCGTGCTGGGCACGGGCGCCATCGTCCCGGCCACGCTGGGGTTCCATGACGGCTGCGTGGCGCAGCAGATGCCGCAGGCGGGGCCGTGTCTCGACGCCGGCGACCTGCTCGTGCTGCCGGGCATCGTCGATCTCCATGGCGATGCCTTCGAGCGCGCCGTGATGCCGCGCCCCGGCGTGAGCTTCCCGTACGCGGGCGCGCTGCTCGATGTGGACCGCCAGCTGCTCGCGCATGGCATCACCACCGAGTTCCACGGCGTGACGCTGTCATGGGAAGGCGGGCTGCGCGGCGAGGCCTACGCACTGCGCATGTTTGAAGCACTGGCCCAGCTCGGATCGGTGCTCGGCGCCTCGCACAAGGTCCACCTGCGCTTCGAGGCCTACCATCTCGACGGCGTGGAGACGGCACTTGCCTGGATGGAAGCCGGGCGCGTCGGGCTGCTGGCCATCAACGACCACCTGCCGACCATGGTCCGCCGCATCGGCGACGACCGCAAGGTCCTGCAATACGCGGAGCGCGCCGAGTGCGACATGGAAACCTTCCGCAACCGTCTGCGCGCGGCCAGCCGCCACGAACAAGACGTACCGGCCGCCATGTCCCGCCTGATTGCCGCGGCGTGCGGCGCGGGCCTGCCCGTGGCATCGCACGACGACCCGGACCTTGCCACGCGGCAGCGCTACCACGGGCAGGGTTGCAGCATCGCGGAATTTCCGCTGTCGGTCGAGACCGCGCGCCTGGCCCGCCAGCTCGGCGATGACGTCGTGTTCGGCGCGCCCAATGTGGTACGCGGCACCAGCCATACCGGTGCGCCCAATGCCACCGAAATGGTATCGGCGGGGCTGTGCACGGTGCTGGCGTCCGACTACTACTATCCGGCCCCGCTACAGGCCGCGTTCAAGCTGGTGCAGCTTGGCGTGGTGGACCTTCCCGGAGCCTGGAAGCTGGTATCGCGCAATCCGGCGCGCGCCGCGGGCCTGCGTGACCGCGGCACCCTGGTCCCCGGCCTGCGCGCCGACGCGATCGTGGTCGATGACCGCCAGCCCGGCCTGCCGCGCGTGGTCGCGACGATCGTTGGCGGCCATCTGAAGCATGCCGCCATGCCGCTGCCCATGACCGATATTTCCGGCGCGGGCCTGGCCGGCAACGACAGCAAGGCAGCGTGATCATGCAAGCCCATCGCTACGCCATCTACCTCGCCCCCGGAGAGCCGTTCCGTACGTTCGGCAGCCAGTGGCTCGGCCGCGACGCCGACACCGGCGCCGCGCTGCCTCATCCGGACCGGCCGCGGGCATGGATCGACGCGCCCGCGCACTATGGCCTGCATGCCACCCTGAAGCCGCCGTTCAGGCTGGCGACGGGCGCCAGCGCGCCCATGCTCGACGCGGCTGCCCGGTCGTTTGCCAGGGAACACAACGCGATCGATGCACCGCTGGTCCTGCGTGAGCTGCGTGGCTTCGTGGCCTGGTGCCTGGACGAGAACACGGCCGGTGCACGCGCAACACACGCACTGGCCGATGCCTGCGTGCAGGCATTCGAGCCGTTCCGCGCGCCCGCGACCGCCGAGGAAGTCGCCCGCCGCCGTCCGCATCAGCTCACGGCCGCGCAGCGCCAGATGCTGGAAGCCTGGGGCTATCCCTATGTCTTCGACACCTTCAAGTTCCATATCACGCTGACGGGCATGCTTGCGGCCGTGGATGCCGTTGCCGCGCTGGCAAGACTATCCGCCGATTGCCAGGAGCTGCTGCAAACGCCGCTGCATGTGGACGGCATCAGCGTATTCGTCCAGCCGGAGGCCGGTGAAGATTTCGTCGTCGGCAGGCACTACCGCTTCGACGGCAGCGTGGTGGACGGAGCCGGCACCGCCTATCTGGAAGCATGAGCCAGCCCATGAATATCGACGGCACCGGCCTGTTCTATGTCATGGGGCCATCGGGCAGTGGCAAGGACTCGCTGCTGCGCGCGCTGCATTCGCGCCTGGGGCCGCGCGACCGCGTGGTTGTGGCCCATCGCTACATCACGCGGGACGCGGATGCCAACGAGGCTTCCGTCTCCCTTTCCGCTGGCGAGTTCGAGCGCCGCGCCGCGCTTGGCTGCATGGCCTTGCACTGGCGCAGCCATGGCCTGCACTATGGCATCGGCCTGGAGATCGAGCCGTGGCTGGCGCGCGGCCTGAAGGTCATCGTCAATGGCTCGCGCGAGCACCTGCCGCATGCGGTGGCACGCTACCCGAAGCTTTGCGCCGTGCATGTCCGCGTGAAGCCGGAAGTGCTGGGCGCGCGCCTGCGCCAGCGCGGCCGTGAATCCGAAGAGGCGATCGTGCAGCGTCTCGCGCGCGCGGATGCGTCCTTTGCCGTGCCGGCGCAATGCCGCGTGGTCGAGATCGACAACAGCGGCGCGCTGGAAGATTCGACCCAGGCATTCGCCCGGCTGGTCGGCCTCTGACCGGCGGCCGGACGCGCTCGTTGCGGCAGGCGCTCCGGCTGGGCGTCAGTCCAGCGTGACCCCGGTATCGGCCGTCAGCTTCAGCACCACCGGCAGGTAAGCCGTGTAGGCACTGGCTGCCTCGGACGGGGTGTTGCCGATCGGTTCTGCCCCCATGTCTTCGACACGCTTGGCGAAGGCCGGGCTTTTCACCAGCGCGCTGACCTCGCGGCCGAGGCGGTCGACGACAGGCTGGGGCGTATTGGCCGGGGCCATCAGCGTGATCGGGCCGGTCAGCCGGTAGGCGTCGTCGGGAAAGCCTGCCTCTGCAAAGGTGGGCACGTCGGGCAGAGACCTGGCGCGCCGCGGTCCGGTCACTGCGATCGGCCGCAACTTGCCGCCGGCGAAGTGTTGCTGCAACGCGGTGACCGAGCCGACGGTCACATTGACCTGGCCGGCGAGCAGGTCGGTCACCATCGGCCCCTCGCCGCGGTAGGGCACGTGCAGGATGTCGACGCCGTACTTCCTGGCCATGTAGGTCTGGATGGTATGCGGCTGGGTGCCCGGCCCCCAGGAACCCATGCGCAGCTTGCCCGGTTCCTTTTTGGCGTAGTCGATCAGTTCGGCCACGGTCTTGACCGGCACGGCGGCATTGACCGCCAGCACGGTGCGCGCGGTGGCGATGTCGGAAATCGGGCGCAGGTCGGTGCGCGGATCGTAGGGCAGCTTCTTGTATAGCGCCAGGTTCGACGTGATCGGGCCAGGGATGGTCAGCAGCAGGGTGTAGCCGTCGGGCGCTGCCTTGGCCGCCTGGTCTGTGCCGATGATGCCGCCCGCACCGCCCTTGTTTTCAACCACGATGGTCTGGCCAAGCCGCTTGCCGAGGCCATCCGCAAGCGCGCGCGCCAGCGTGTCGGTCAGTCCGCCTGCCGGGTACGCCACCACCAGCCGCACCGGCCTGGTCGGGTAGGCATCCTCGGCGCCTGCGCCAGGCGGCAGCAGGCACAAGGCCGCGGCTGTGATCAGCAAGGCTCGCCGCCGGCGTGCCAGGGTGCGGTTATTCATGTTCTTGTCTCCTTTTCGAATCTGTGCCCGATGCCGGAGAACCTTATGGGCGGCACGCCTCATGGGTCAATAAGACAGCCTATATTTCCAATATTTGGAAATTGATTCCGCTTTTTGACACTGGATGGCTCGCTGTCCAGACTGGGTAAAGAGGAAAACGCCATGAACCTGCCAGTCGAACAATTCATTGCCGAACGCCGCCGCGACGATCCATCCTTCGGCGGCCTGCTGGCCAAGGGCTTCGCCCTGCTGCGCTGCTTTATCGACGAGCCGCGCCCGCTCGGCAACGGCGAGCTGTCGCAGCGGTTGCAACTGCCGCGCGCCACCGTCTCGCGCATTTGCCGCACGCTGTTCGAGCTGGGCTACCTCGACTGGGATCCCAAGCTCGACAAGTACTTCGTCAGCGCTCAGGTGCTGGCGCTGGGCTACCCGTACCTGGCCGGGCTGCAGGTGCGCCACGTGGCCCGGCCACTGATGCAGGCGCTGGCGGACCGCATCGAGGGTGCCGCGTCGATGGGCGTGGCGCACCGGCTCGACGTGACCTACTTGCAGTCCTGCACCCACAACGAGGGCACTCCGGCCCGGCCGGGAACCGGCGCCGTGCGCTCGGTGTTGAGCACGGCCATGGGCCGGGCCTACCTGTGCACCTTGTCGAAGGCGCAGTTCGAAAGCCTGATGGTGGCCGCCCGCGAGGAGCGACCCGAGGAGTACGCCGCGTTCTACGACACGCTGTGCCACAACGTCGCGCACTACCCCAAGCGCGGCTTCGCGCTCAACGAGGGTGACGCCGGGGTCGGCGTGTACGGCGTGGGCGTTTATTCGCGCATCAAGTACCTGAACCGCCCGCTGCTGTTCAACTGCGCCGTGCCTGGCTCGCAGGTGAAGCGCGGGATGATGGAAAAGAAGGTGGCGCCGCTGCTGATGGAGATGGTGCGCTCCATAGAGGCCGCCACCGGCCTGCGCTATTAGCCGGCCAGGCCCGGCCGAAACTAACCATAAAACAAGACCTGGAGACAGCCACATGGTTGACCTGAATTCCCTGCTGTACCCGCGTTCGATCGCGGTGGTCGGTGCTTCCACCCAGCCGGACAAGGTGGGGGGCATGCCGATCCGGCTGCTGCGCGAACTGGGCTATGCGGGGCGCCTCTATCCGGTCAACCCGTCCGCTGCCGAGGTGCAGGGCCTGCGTGCCTATGGCTCGCTGGCGGAGATCGGCGAACCCGTCGACCTGGCGATCGTGGCGGTGCCGGCCAGCGCCAGCCAGGACGTGATGGCGCAGCTGGCCGGCAACGGCACGCGGGCCGCGGTGGTCTTCACCTCAGGCTTCGCGGAAGCCGGGGAGGGCGGCGTGCGCATGCAGGACATGCTGGCCCGCGGCGCACGCGATGCCGGCGTGACGCTGCTGGGCCCCAACTGCCTGGGCGCGATGAACCTGCGCGAGCGCATGTTCGCCACCTTCTCGCCGATCCCGCTTGGCGGCGTGCCGCTGGTCGGTGAAGTCGGGCTGGTCAGCCAGAGCGGAGCCTTCGGCGCCTATGCGTACGCGCTGGCGCGCGAAGCGGGGCTGGGCCTGAGCCACTGGGTCACCACCGGCAACGAGGCCGGGCTGCAGGTTGCCGACGTGATCGCGTGGCTGGCCAACGACCCGAACACCCGCGTGATCCTTGCCTACATCGAAGGCTGCCGCGACGGCGCGCGCCTGCGCCAGGCGCTGGCCGCGGCGCGTGCGGCGGGCAAGCCGGTGGTGGTCACCAAGGTCGGCACCACGGCGGCAGGCGCGCGCTCGGCGCAGTCGCACACGGCCAGCCTGACTGGTGAGGATGCGGTGTACCAGGCGGTGTTCGATGCCTACGGCGTGCACCGGGCCCATACGCTCGAAGAGTTCTTCCGGCTCGGCTATGTGCTGTCCCGCGGCCGGCGGCCGGCGGCCTGGCAGCGCCGGGAAGCGGGGCGCACCGGCGCCGCCACGCCGCTGGCGATCGTCACCGTGTCGGGCGGCGTGGGCATCATGATGGCCGATCGTGCCGAACAGCTGGGATTGCCGCTGCCGCCGATGCCGGACGACGCGGCCGAGGCGCTGCGCACCGCGATCCCGTTCGCCAGCACCGCCAATCCGATCGACGTGACGGGGCAGGTGGTGGCGCAACCGCGCGTGTTCATGGACGCCATCACAGGCGTGGCGCGCAGCGGCGCCTACGGCTGCGTGGCGGCCTTTCTCGCCGGTGGCGCCAATGCGCCGCGGCTGTGGCCAGCGCTGCAGCAGACCATCGGTGCGTTAAGCGAAGACGCAGATGCCGCACCGCTGCTGCTGGCCGGCATCGTCGACGACGACAAGCGCGAATGGCTGGAAGCACGCGGCTGCCTGGTGTTTCGCGAACCTGGTCACGCCGTGGAAGCCGTCGCCACGCTGGCGCAGGCGGCGGAGCTGGAGTCCGCCCGGGGTACGTCGTCAGAGACCGGGCCGCGGACCGGTGCGCGACTGCGCGAGCTGCCGCGTGGAGCCACGGCGCTGTCCGAGCACGAGGCCATGCGCCTGCTCGCCGACGCCGGCGTGCCGGTAGCTCCGCACGGGCTTGCGCACGATGCGGACGAGGCGGTGCGCATTGCCGAGGGCCTTGGGTATCCCGTGGTGGTGAAGCTGTGCTCGCGCGAAATCCTGCACAAGAGCGATGTCGGCGGCGTGGCACTCAACCTCGCCGATGCGCAGGCGGTGCGCGATGCCTTCGACCGCATGGCGCAAGCGGTCGCCCTGGTGCGCACCGAAAGCGGCGCGCCGGTGCCATTCGAAGGCGTGCTGGTAGCGCGCATGGTGCGAGGCTGGGGCGAGGTGATGGTCGGCGTGCGGCGCGACCCGGTGTTCGGGCTGGTGGCGCTGGCGGGCATCGGCGGCACTGCCGTCGAGATCTTCCGCCAGACTGCCTGCGGGCTGGCGCCGCTGTCACGCGCACAAGCGCGCGCGATGCTGCGCGACTGCCGCGCCGCCGCGTTGTGCGAAGGGCATCGCGGCAACCCCGCAGTGGATCTCGATGCCGCCGCGCAGGTGCTGGCCACGGTGTCGCAACTGGCCGCCGAGCTGGGCGAGCGCCTGGACACGCTCGAGATCAATCCTTTTATCGTTACCGCGCAGGGGCTGGTCGCCGCTGACGCGGTGGTCACGCTTCGCCCGGACAGTCGCAGCGCTTCATAGCGACGGCGCGCAACGCGATGGACAGGATGCCCGCGCAGACGGGCGCCGCTGTCGCGACAAGACGCAGTACCTCAAACAAGACAGGAGACAATCATGCAGATGCACACGCACTTGCCGGCGCGGCGCATGGCGCTGCACGGACTGGGCGCGCTCGCCGTGGCACTGTGCGGGGTAGCTTCCCCTGCGCACGCCGGCGCCTATCCCGACAAGCCGATCCGGCTGGTCGTACCGTTCCCGCCGGGCGGCGGCACCGACGTGGTCGGCCGGCTGCTCGCGGCGGGACTGTCCAGGGAACTCGGCAAGACCGTGGTGGTGGAGAACGTGGCGGGTGCCACCGGCACCATTGGCTCGGCCCAGGTCGCGCGCGCCGCGCCTGACGGCTACACGCTGGTGCTGGGCATCTCCGCCACGCATGCGATCGCGCCAGCGATCTTCCCCAGGCTGACCTATGATCCGCTGCGCGACTTCGTGCCCGTCAGCCGGCTTTTCTATGGCGGCAACGTGCTGATCGCCGGCCCCGGCTTTACCGGCCGCGACCTGCCCGAGCTGATCGCCACGGCCAGGCGCCCCGGTGCCGACCTGACCTACGGTTCATGGGGCAACGGCTCCGGCGGCCATCTTGCGGGCGAAAGCCTCAACGTGCTAGGCGGCATCCACCTGCGCCATATCCCCTACAAGGGCGTGAGCCCGATGCTGACCGACGTAATGGGCGGCACGCTGCCCGTGGCCATGTCGGACCTCGCTGGCACGCTGCCGCTGATCCGCAGCGGCAAGGTGAGGGCGCTGGCGGTCACTGGCTCCGAGCGCTCGCCCGCGCTGCCCCATGTGCCGACCTTTACCGAAGCGGGCGTGGCGTTCGGCGTCGACAGCTGGTTCGCGCTGTTCGCCCCCGCGCGCACGCCGGTCGAGATCGTCGACAAGCTCGAACGCGCCACGGTCGCGGTCATGCAAGATCCTGCCGTCAAAGCGCAGGCCGACACGCTCGGCATGCGCTACGCCCCCCAGCCACGCAGCGCCTTCGCTGCGCAGATGCGCAGCGATGTGTCCGCCTGGGCCGCGCTGGTCAAGTCAAGCGGTGCGGCCCAGGAATGAGCTGCCACGGTCCCCACTTTGTCCGCCCATTTTCGGAGCCCTCATGAACCATCCCGCACCACAGTTGTTCGCCGCACCCGTCTACAGCTCCAGCCAGGAAGCGCTGGCGGCCGCCGCCGCCATACCGCTGGTGATTTATGGCTATCCGCTGGTCGAAACGATCCGTACTTGCAAGGTGCAGACCGCGGTCAGCCAGGCCACCGCCTATGGCCGCGCCCCGGTCAACACGCTGTCGGCGAGCGAGCGCCAGTGGACGCATGAAGACCGCGATGTCGTCACGCCTGCCAATGACCTGTTGTACTTCTGCGGTTGGGCCAACCTGGCCGACGGACCGGTCACGCTGCGCGTGCCGCCGCTGCCGAAGTGTGACCCACAGCGCGACCGGTACTACGTGGTGGAGCTGCTGGATGCCTGGACCAACAACTTCGAGAACCTGGGTCCGCGCAACGTGCCGGCCGAAGGTGGAACCGTGACGCTGGTCGGTCCCGGCCAGCACGCCGAAGGCGAGCATGTCGTGGCCTGCCCGACCTCGCTGGTGTGGCTGCTGGGGCGCGTGCTGGTACAGGGCGCCGACGACCTGGCCGCGGCCCATGCGTTCGAAAGCGGCTTTGCGCTCGACGCGCCGGACAAGACGATGCCGCAATGCGTACGCGCATGGTGCGATACCGGCAACGAGGCGCTCGACTTCTTCCAGAACCTGTTCAACGCACTGCGGGAGTATCCGCCCAGCGAGCGCGAACTGGGCGCGTTCACGCTGCTGCGCAAGGCCGGCCTCAAGCTGGAGGGCGAGATCGACGTCACGGCATTGCGCGCGGAGGTCCGCGCCGGCCTGGAGAATGCGTATCGCCAGGCCATGCAGCTGATCGAGGCGCATACGCGCAGCCAGGGCCGCAAGAGCTGGGGCTACAGCCTGAAGCTGGGCGTCTATGGCGATGACTGGCTGCAGCGCGCCTGCACCGCGATGAAGGGCCTCGGTGCGCTGCGCGCCGACGAGGCCATCTATGCGATGGCCGATTTCGATGCCGACAGCGAGCCGCTGCATGGCGCGCACGCGTATGAACTGCGCTTCCCGCCCGGCATGCTGCCGCCGGCGCAGGCGTTCTGGTCGGTGTCCTTATACGGCGAGGACCGTTTCTTCAGCGCCAACGAGATCGGCCGCTATGCCCTGGGCGACCGCACGCCGGGCCTGCGCATGGAGGCAGACGGCAGCCTGGTCATCCCGATCTCGCACCGGCGCCCCGAACAGGCCGAACAGGCCGGCAACTGGCTGCCCGCTCCCGCGGGCCCGTTCTACCTGATCCTGCGCCTGTACCATCCCGCGCCGGCCTTTATCGCGGGCGAGTACCGCATTCCGCCGGTGCGCCGGATTGCCTGAGGAGCGAGATTCCATGATGCCATCCGCCGATTTCCATACGCCCGCGCTGGTCCGCGAGGCCGTGCTGTACACGCTGCCGCTCTACGAAATGGCGCGCATGCGCGCCGCCACCTGCCCGCGCCGCCGCCGTGAAGGCGCCTTTGCCGACGAGCGCCCCGACGGCACGCTGCGCTGGGTCAACCAGTTCTTCCACACGCGCCAGCTGCTGGGCCCGCAGCACCGGCAGGTGGTCACGCCCAACAACGACACGCTGTACAGCAACGCCTGGCTCGACCTGTCGCAGGGGCCGCTGCTGCTGGAAGTGCCGGACAGCGCCGGACGCTACTACGTGCTCGGGCTGCTCGATTTCTATACCAACCCGTTTGCCTACATCGGCAGCCGCACCACCGGCACGCAGGCCGGGCGCTTCCTGCTGCACGGTCCCGGCTGGCAGGGCGAAGCGCCGGCTGGCGCCACCGCCATCGCCTGTCCGACCGATGCGTTGTGGCTGCTGGGCAGGCTGCTGGTGGACGGCCCTGACGACCTGCCCGCGGTGCATGCGCTGCAGGACCGCTTCCGGCTGACGCTGCCGGACGGCGGCGACGCGGTGCGCGCGTACGACGTCGGCATGCTGCCCAGCGAACACCTCGGCGCGTCGGCGCAACAGGTGCGGCGCTATGCCGAAGTGGTGAACCGCGCGCTGCGCGAGAACCCGCCGCCAGCGGACGAGGCGACGACCGTGAAATCCTTCGCGGCGGTTGGCCTCGGTACCGCCTGCGAGGGCATGCCGCTGGACGATAAACAGGTGGCGCTGCTGGCCGCTGCCATGGAGCAGGTGCTGGACGAGCTGGCCCGGCCGGTGCCATCCGCGCTTGGCGGCGGCTGGAGCCTGCCGGTCGAGATCGGCGAGTCGTTCGGCACGCGCTATGCCGAGCGCGCCCAGGTGGCGCGCAACTACATCGGCGCGCTGGGCATGGACGAGGCCATGTACATCATCGCTGACTGCGACGCACACGGCCGCCCGCTCGACGGCAACGAAGCGCACGAGCTGGTGTTTCGCGCTGGCCAGCTGCCGCAGGTGGGCGCGTTCTGGTCGCTGACCATGTACGACAAGGGCGACTGCATGCTGGTGGAAAACCCGATCGGCCGCTATTCACTGGGCGACCGCTCGCCCAGCCTGCGCTATGAGCCGGACGGCAGCCTGCGCTTGCACCTGGGTGCCGCCGCGCCGCGCGACGCGGCACGCCACGGCAACTGGCTGCCGGCGCCGGCGGGGCCCTTCTACGTGGCCCTGCGGCTCTACGTGCCGGGCGAGGCGCACCTCGGCAAGACCTTCCCGTATCCGGGCATCCAGGCCACGGAGGCATGACGATGACTGCTGACACGATATCGCGCAGGGCCATGCTGGCACGCCTGCGTGGCCTGATGCTGCTGGGTGCGGCGCCCGCGCTGGCGCCGCTGGCAGCACGGGCGCAAGCGTATCCGGCGCGCACGGTGCGGCTGATTTCCCCCTATGGTCCCGGCGGGTCCAACGACACCTCGGCACGGCTGCTGGCCGAAGCGCTGAGCCGCAAGTACGGGCAGCAGTTCGTGGTCGAGAACAAGCCCGGCGCCGGCACCCGGGTGGCCAACGAAACGCTGGCGCGCGCCACTCCCGACGGCTACACGCTGCTGTGGGCCGCCGCGCCGTTTGCCATCAATACGGCGGCCGGGCTGCCACAGCAATACGACATCCACAGGGATTTCGTCGCGGTCGGGCCGCGCGTGGTCGGCCCGGTGTTCCTGATCGTCAAGGCAGACTCGCCGGCGCGCTCGGTCGCGGATTTCGTGAAGCTGGCCCGTGCCAGGGCGCAAGGCGTCACCTTTGCGTCGCCCGGCGCCGGGTCCGGGCCGCACCTGACGGCGGAACTGCTTGGCGCGCAGGCGAAGTTCAAGGTGCTGAACGTGCACTACCGCGGCGATGCCACCGCCTACACCGAACTGCTGGCCGGCCGCGTGGATGCCACGCTGACCGCCATCACGACGGCGCTGCCATTTATCAAGGCAGGCAAGCTGCGGGTGCTGGCGGTCGCTTCGGAGCAGCGCACGCCGGTCTATCCCGATGCGCCCACCTTCGTCGAGCAGGGCTATCCCGGCGTGATCGGCTACGGCTGGTTCGGCCTGATGGCGCCGGCCGGCACGCCCGCCGCCATCGTGCGACAGATCAACCAGGATGCCAGCGCCGTGCTGTCCGGCGCGGATCTGCGCAACAAGCTGGCGGCGCTGGGATTGCAGCCCGAGCCGGTGGACAGCGCTGGCTTCGCGGGCTTCATCGACGCGGAAGTGCGCAAGTGGGCGACGGTGATCAAGGCCAGCGGCGTGGTGCTGGAGTAGCCGCACGCACGCCGCTCGCACTCCGCACACAGGCGCTTGGCAGGGCAGCGACGAGCAGCCGGCCCGGCGCCTACAGCGCCGTGCTGAAGCTGATGCCGTGCTCGGTGAACCCCAGGCTCCGATAGAAATCGTGCGTGCGCAGGCGCCGCGCGTTGGAAGAAAGGGCCAGCTTGCACGCGCCGGCCTCGCGCGCGATCCGCATGGCTTCGTGCATCATGGCCTTGCCGACGCCCGTGCCGCGCGCGGCGGGCGCGACCACAACGCCTTCGACAATCGCTTCCGGGCGTCCGTCGTGGACCATGGTCGGGAACAGCATCAGGCTGAACGTGCCAAGCGGGCGATCCTCCGCATCGACCATCAGGTAGCAGCGGTAGAACGGGAAGCGCTGCATCGTCGCATAGCGTTCGCGCATGGTGGCCAGCGCAAGCTCCGGCTCGTCGTCCATGGTCGCGAGCAGGGCGGCGAGCTGCCGAAGCTCCTCGTCGCTGCCTTGCACCTCGCGCAAGCTCGGCACCGGATCGCTCATGCCGCGGGACGCGCGCAGCGCGCGGCCATGTCCAGGTAGTGCGCGAGCGGCGGCGTGGGCAGATCCACGACTTTCGCCAGGTCATCGTAGCGGCGCAGGCGTACGGCGGCGTCGGCGTACGGGGCCGCCGCGAATGCGCTCGCCTGGGAGGCATCGTAGGGTCCGCCCTGCAGCGCAAGGCTGTGGACCGAGGCCTCGGACAGCGTGCCGAAATAGCCGGCATCCACCGCGCACAGGTAGCGCTTGGCGGCCACGTGCAGGCGGACGGGCTCAGTCACGTCCGGGCCGAAGAGCGCCGCCAGTGCATCCGCGGCGGCTTCCTGGTGGCGCATGTCGGTGGTGCTGCTTTCGGCCAGCATCAGGTGGCCGACATCATGCAGCAACGCTGCAATGATCAGCGGCTCGGGTTCGCTGGCCTGCTCGGCCAGTTGCGCGCACTGGAGCGCATGCGCGGTCTGGCTGATCGCCTCGCCGCCGTAGTAGGCGGTGCCGTGGCTGGTGAACAGGGATTCGATGCGGGGCAGGGTCAGCATGGAATTCTGCAATGGGTGCGCTTGGGGTTAGTGTCGGTCAGACCAGTACCTTGCGGATCTGTGCCGATACGACGTCAATCGCCGTCACAAACACGATGATGATGATCATCACGGCGCAGGTCTGGCCGTACTGGAAGCTGCGGATGATCTCCCACAGCACGGTGCCGATACCGCCCGCGCCGACGATCCCCACCACCGAAGCCGAGCGCACATTCGACTCGAAGCGGTACAGCGCGAACGACAGCCACAGCGGCAGCACCTGCGGAATGACGCCGTAGACGATCTCTTCCAGCGGGCCCGCACCGGTGGCGCGCACGCCTTCGACGGGACCCGGGTCGATGGCTTCGACGGCCTCGGCGAAGAGCTTGGCCAGCACGCCCGTGGTGTGGATCCAAAGGGCCAGCACGCCGGCAAAGGGACCCAGCCCGACCGCCACGATGAACAGCATGGCGAAGACCATCTCGTTGATGGCGCGGCATGCATCCATGACGCGGCGCGCCGGCTGGTAGACCCACGCCGGCACGATATTGGCCGAGCACAGCAGGCCGAGCGGCACCGCCATGAAGACGGCCATGGCCGTACCCCATACCGCGATCTGCACGGTCACGACCATTTCTTCGAGATAGTGGCGCCAGTCGCGGAAATCGGGCGGGAAGAAGTCCGCGGCAAACCGCGCCATGTTGCCGGAGTCGCGCAGCAGGTCCAGCGGGCGCATGTCGGCGCCGTTCCACGACAGGGCAAGCATGGCCAGCACGATTGCCCAGACCAGCATCACGGAAAGCGGAGTGCGCGGCGGCCGGGCCTGGCTGTTCGGGGAGAGCGGCAGGGCGTGCCTGGTGGTGACGGTCATGGGGGACAATCCGGTGTGGCGAGAAAAGGCGAGAAAAGGCGGGAGGCATGGCGGCGGCTGGCAGCACAGGCGTGCGCCAGCCGCAAGCGGGAGGTTGAGCGCGGTTACTGGGTGCTGACAGCCTTGTCGAGCTCGGCCAGGCGGCGCGACACGTCGGCAAGCTGCTTCTGCTTGTCCGCTGCGGCCAGCGTGGTATCGGTTTCGATGCGCGCCTTTTCCTTGGCCAGTTCAATCTGGCGGATCGGGACGAGCTGCGCGTCGGTGGACGGACGGAAGCCCTGGTAGGTCAGCGTGGCCAGCACCTGCTTCTCGCGCGCGGCGTCGGCGCCTTTGCCGTAGTTGACGAAGAAGGTCTGGATCTTCTTTTTCAGGTCGGCCGGCAGGTCCTTGCGGTAGACCAGCGGGTCTGCCGGGATCAGCGGGGACTTCCACAGCACGCGGACCATGTCATACGGGTTCTTGCCCGTGTTGATACGATAGCGCTCGAAGTTCTCGGTGTTGTTCACGGCCACGTCCACCTGCTTGTTCAGCACGGAGAGCAGGTTGGTCTCGTGGTTGCTGATACGCACGGCCTTGAACAGGGTCTTCGGCTCGACCTTGTGGGCGGCCCACAGGTAATAGCCCGGCACAGCGGTGCCGGAGGTGGAGTTCGGGTCGCCGGCACCATAGCTCAGTTCCTTGC
Source organism: Cupriavidus sp. 22TCCZM01-5 (assembly GCF_057798915.1). Classification (NCBI taxonomy): domain Bacteria; kingdom Pseudomonadati; phylum Pseudomonadota; class Betaproteobacteria; order Burkholderiales; family Burkholderiaceae; genus Cupriavidus; species Cupriavidus sp. 22TCCZM01-5. Next base: position 10,302 of record NZ_JBYOJR010000027.1, on the reverse strand, counting down.
CGTGCTTGATGACGTCTTCCACGCTCTTGATGTCGCTGTCCTTGCTGACGATCAGCAGCGACCAGTAGCCCGGGTTGCCGTCCTTGTCGATCACGGAGGCGAACACCTCGCCGTTGGCGCGGTCCACGGCTTCCATGGCCGACTTGTTGCCGAACCAGGCGATCTGGACCTTGTTGAAGCGCATGCCTTCGATGATGCCAGCGTAGTCCGACGCAAAGAACGGCTTGACGGTAACGCCGAGCGTTTTGCTGAGGTCATCGATCACCGGCTGCCAGGCCGATTTCAGGTTCGACGACGATTCCGTCGAGATGAAGCCGATGTTCAGGCTCTTGGCGTCCTGCGCAAAAGCGGGCAGGGCGACTACGCCCGATGCAACCACGGCGAGAAAGGTTCTGCGAAGCATGGGTGACTCCGGTTGGAATTCGAGTTGGGGAACGTCTGGAAAAAGAACGGAACGCGTGGCGCGACAGCCGTCAGGCCGTCGCAAGCTTCATGGTTGCCAGGGCGGGAACGGGCACGCCTTGCGGCTCAGTGGCGAGCGTGTCGTGCAGCAGTTCTTCCGCCTCGGTGCCGTACAGGTCGCGGAGCATGTCGGGCGTGAGCGCCGCGGACGGGCCGTCGTAGACGACCTTGCCATGGCGCAGCGCGACCACGCGCGGGCAGTAACGCATCGCCACGTCCACCTGGTGCAGCGACACCACCACGGCGACCTGGCGCGTGCGGTTGATCTGCGCCAGCAAGGACATCACGCGGCGCGACGATTCCGGGTCCAGCGAGGCAATCGGCTCGTCTGCCAGGATCACGCGCGCGTTCTGCACCAGCGTGCGGGCGATGGCGGCGCGCTGCTGCTGGCCGCCCGACAGCGTCGAGGCACGCTGGAACGCATAGTCGTCTATACCAACCTGGGCGAGGGCATCGAGTCCTGCCTGGATCTCGTCGGCCCGGAACAGGCGCAACAGGCTGCGCCATTTCGGCAGCCGCGACAGCATGCCGGCCAGCACGTTGGTCATGACCGGCAAGCGCCCGACCAGGTTGAACTGCTGGAACACGAAGCCGATCTCCGAGCGCACGCTGCGCACGTCGCCCGCGAGGCGTCCGTTGCGCTGGACGGCACGGCCGTTCACGAGGATTTCGCCGGCGTGGGCATCGCCGGTAACGAAGCCGGCAATGTGGCGCAGCAGCGTTGACTTGCCGGAGCCCGAGGCGCCCAGCAGGGCAACCATTTCACCGGGCGCGACGTGCAGCGTGACATCGTCAAGCGCCTTGCGGTCTGCGCGGAACGACTTGGTCAGGCCGCGCACTTCGATGGCATGCATCATCTCGATTCCCTTGCTTGAATGACGAACGCATTCTCGCGGCAACCCGTGACAGAACGATGACGATTGCAGCGCTTGCGGCGAGCCGTGGAAGGGGAAAACGCGTAGTTGAATTTCGTCACGCAACCGTCATAATCGCTTTCCAGAATCATCCTCAATCCGGCTTCTATGCAATCGCTGATGCGCGTGACGATTCGTATGATCACCGTACCGGGCACTCCCGGACGGGCCGCCCTTCACAGGGCGGCTGTTTACCCAACGTCGGAAGACGGGGCAGCCCCGCTGATGGTGAGCGACTGGAGCCAGCGCGAGCCCGAAGTCTTCCTCGCGGCGCAAACCTGGGCGCGAAGCCGCGCATTCATCATTTCCAATCCGCGCAGCGGCTCTTTCTACGGCGGCCGGTACGGTCGGTACTAGTCCACTGCATTGCCAGCTGCGCACCGCTGCAGTGCGCAGAAGACCGATCCGGAACGACGATGGCCACAAGACCATCGCGCTTTCGCATGCCACGCGTGCGGATTGCACGTCCGTCGGCGCATCCAGCGCATACAATCTTCTAGTCAAATACGCATCCCCACCCCCATTGCGCCGGAACATTGCCAGCCGGCCGCAGGCGGGACGGTGCGGTCGGTGTGTCCTTTGCAACGGCATGACCGCGGACGCTCAAACACGAACAATAAGCGGAGGTCCCGCCATGGTCCGTATCCGTGTGTTCGATATCGTGCGGTTCTAATTGCAGGCCGCAGGCCTGGCGCAATTCCCGCTGGTCGTGGGGGGGCGTGGTGCCGGTGGTCAATCTCGACGGCGTTGGCGCGGGGCAGGTGCGCCTGACCGGCGCGAAGGGCAGGCCGACGCGGCCGTCGAACACTACGTGGGCTCCCGCCGGCGCTGGTCGAACAGGTCGAAGCCTACTGGGGACAATGGTTCAAGCCGGGCGTCGACCCTGGCGCGCCACGCGGCGATCCATGACTTCGAGTTCGCATGGCGGGTGCATCTTCGCCAGTCATGGCGGCGTCACGGCATGGTGTTATTCAGGTTGCTTGCCGTTGCCATGCGACCATTGCCGCCATGCCTGCCTTCCCTCCCGACCGGAAGACCGAATCCCGCCGCCCGTGGCTGCGCCGCGGCATGCTGGGGGCTGCACTGCTTGCGCTTTCGACGCTGGCGCTGACCGCGCAATGCCGCCAGGACGATCTGTGGCTGCCGGGCATGACGCGCGACAGCCTGTGGCAGCACGTGCAGGAGCGCTGCCTGGTCCCGGAACGGGAGCGCCATGCGGATTGTGCGGTCGTCGACCGCGAACGCGGCCTGGTGCTGTACAAGGACGCCCTCGGCCCCAGCCATTACCTCGTGATCCCCGACCATAAAGTGACCGGCGTAGACGATCCTGCGCTGTGGGAAAGTGGAACCGGGAACCAGTGGGCGTTCGGCTGGGAGGCGCGCGACATCGTCAGCAAGGCCATCGGCAAGCGCGTGCCCGACAATCTGGTCGGCCTGGCGGTGAACTCCCGTGCATCGCGCAGCCAGGACCAGCTTCATATCCACCTCGACTGCATCAGCGAGGCCGCGCGCGCGTTCATTGCCGATCACGCCGGCCAGGCAAGCGAGGGCTGGGCCGAGTTCCGATTCCAGGGCAAGCCGGTGCGCGCGGTGCTGATCCCGTCTTCCGACGACACATTGCGCTTCAATGCGTTCGACGCCGTCCGGACAAGTCTTCCGCAAACGGGGCGGGTCACGGACCGCGGTGTGTTTGTTACCTACGTGTCGCGCCAGGACGGCCGGTCCGGATTCCTGGTCGTGGATCAGCCGGTGGATGCCGCGTCGGGGAGCACCGGCCACGCCAGCGATTTCCTTGACCGGGCATGCCGGCTTGGCCGAACGCAGTGACGTGGCAGGCGGTCCCGCGCCAGCCGTGTGGCGCCCGGGCGGACATGGGGTGGTGTCCGGTCAAACGATCCCGAGAAAATCGCCACGCCACCGGCGCCGATGTTCTACGCTGGTGGGGATCCGACCCGAGAGCACGGGGTATTCATGGCGACACCATCACAATTCATCCAGTGCTACGCCCATGCACCGGAGTCCGCCCCAGAGGCCTGGCACTGGGATTGCCCGATCTGCATCAGCCGGTTCTGTGCGGGTGCAACCCATGCGGTTCGGCGTGGCATCAGCTTTGCGCTGTACTGCCAACATGACAAGCGACTCCTGATCGCACGCCCGATGTCTGGCGACCAAATCGAACTGAGCCTGACCGGGCCGCTCCCTGAAAGCGCGGCCATCGAGGCCGTGGCTGCGGCCAACGCCGACGGGCAACGCGTCGTCTACCAGCAGGACCTCACGCATTGAGGCTCGCGGCGGCCTGACCTGCCAGAGATCGCCATGCGCGGAACATAGTGATATATTACATATCACCACATGACCCTATCTCGCACCGCAGGCACGGACCATCCCCGGCCTCGAGATGCTGGTGGCGGGGCTGATCGCCTATCTGTCGAGCGATGCCATTGACGGCTGGCTGTACCAGCGCAGTCGCGATGGCGTGTTGCTGCCGTGGCCGGTCTTGCGCATTCGCCACGTGGAGCGTCTCTGGCGCCTCCAGGCCGAACAGTGCGGTACATCGCTGTCCGGGGAGTTGGTCAATGCGCTGACCGCTACCTACCCGAAGGCGAGCGCGCGCGACATCAAGGAGCTGATGAAGCTCGCAACCCGCTACGCCAAGGCGAAGCAGATTGCGCTGTCGGAAGACGTGTTCGGGCTATGCGCGCAGTTCCGTGCGATTGATTAGGTGGCTGGCGCCGCGAGCCATCGAGATCACGGCACATCTCGCGCCGCGTGGCGGGAGATGTGTCATGCCATTGGAGCTGGTTTGCGAATCCACGGCCATTGCCGCCAGCGGCGAGGTGGCCCGGCGGCTCGATGTGTCCGATGGGTTCCCGCTGCTGCGCATCCGCAGAACGCGATCGTGGCGCCATCAACCGCGCTTCGGCAGTTTCCAGCCCGGCCGGATGAAATGGCAGGTGTAGCCGTTAGGGTAGCGTTCCAGGTAATCCTGGTGTTCCGGCTCGGCTTCCCAGAACGGGCCCGCGGGTACGACCTCCGTCACGACCTTGCCGGGCCACAGGCCTGAGTGCTCGACATCGGCAATTGTGTCTTCCGCTGCCTGCTTCTGGGCATCATCCCGATAGAAAATGGCCGAACGGTAGCTGGTGCCGACGTCGTTACCCTGGCGGTTTCTTGTGGTCGGGTCGTGGATCTGGAAGAAGAACTCCAGGATCTGGCGATAGCTGATCTGCTGTGGGTCGAAGACGATCTCGATCGCTTCCGCATGGGTACCGTGGTTGCGGTAGGTGGCGTTGGGCACATCGCCGCCCGTGTAGCCCACGCGCGTGGTCAGCACGCCCGGATACCGCCGCAGCAGGTCCTGCATGCCCCAGAAACAGCCGCCGGCCAGGATTGCGATTTCGGATTGGGTGGTCATGGCTGGGTCCTTTTCGTTCTGTTGCGTTGCCTGGCCCCGGCGGAGCAGGCTCTCGCGGGGCGTTTGCACATTGTCCTTCATTGGAGGGCAACGATGTTCCGCAAGGTTGGCCGACGGGACAGGCTTGGGTCGGGATTTCTCTCATGTCAGTGGCATTCCAGCTCAAGCGCAGCAGCGGGCTGCCCTGGCACCGTAGCGCTATCCGGCCAGCGCAGTAGCGGCTTCGGCAATGCGCTCCGCCAGCCGGCTGGCAACGGGCTGGCGGCTGTGGGGCGCACGCTCGACCAGGCCGACTTCGCGGTAGAACGTGTCCGCGCCCAGCGGCAGCGCCACGACGCCCGGCGGCCCTTTCCCGCATTTGCCCGCTGCAAACGTGCGCGGGGACAGCCCGACACCCAGCCCGCGCGCCACGAGCTGCACGATACCTTCCAGTTCATCGAGTTCGATCGCTTCCTGCACCACCACGCGATGCTGGCGCAGGAACTGGTCGACCAGCCGGCCACCGAACGAGCCGCGGTCATAGCGGATGAACGGCGCCGACTCGATGGCCTCGCGCCAGTGGCAGCAGCCTGCCATCGCGGCCGGCACCAGCAATTCGAACGGCTCGCGCAGCAGCGGGCGCCAGTCCAGTTCGGCAGGCAGCGCGTAGGGCGGGCGGATCAGCACCGCGATATCGATGTCCCCGGCATCGACCTGGCCCAGCAGGCTCAGCGATACGCCCGGCACCATGCGCACGCGGCAGCCCGGCAGTTCGGCGCGGAAGCGGGCAATGGCATCGGGCAGGAAAGTGACCTGCGCCGATGCGATGGCGCCAATGCGCACCATGCCGCCTTGTGCGTCGGGACCCTGGTGGCCGATCCGTTCATACAGCGCGACCAGCTCCTCGGCCAGCGCCAGCGTGTCCTGACCAGCCGCGTTGAGCCGGGCCGAGCGCCCGGTGCGGTCGAACAGCGGAAAACCCAGCTCCTCTTCGAGCCGGTGGATCTGCGCGCTGACCGCTGACTGGGTCAGGCCAATCCGCGCGCCAGCCCCTGCAAAAGTGCCGTGGCGGGCGACGGCGATAAAGGTGCGTAGCTCTCGCAGCATGCCGATTGATCGAATTTCATGTTGCTCAGCCTGAAAATATATCGCTTTTCATCATGATTCGTCATGCATAGACTTGGCCCGTGTGAAGGCTGGTCCCAGGCACTGCCTGCGCCGCCCGACATCCCTCCAATTCTCGAGAGCCCCAAGCCATGAGCGCACACGCCGCCGTCCTGCCCCCGTTCCACCTGGCCTTCCCGGTCCATAACCTTGCCAGCGCGCGCGAGTTCTATGGCGAGCTGCTCGGCTGCCCCGAAGGTCGCAGTTCGGATGCATGGATCGATTTCAACTTCTACGGCCACCAGATCGTGGCGCACCTGGCGCCCGATGAGTGCGGCCACCATGGCACCAGCGCCGTTGACGGCCATGCCGTGCCCGTGCGCCACTTCGGCGCGGTGCTGTCGATGGAGGCCTGGCAAGCCGCGGCCGACCGGCTGCGCGCGGCCGGCGTGGAATTCGTCATCGAGCCGCACATCCGCTTCAAGGGCGAGGTGGGCGAGCAGGCCACCATGTTCTTCCTGGACCCGTCGGGCAATGCGCTGGAACTGAAGGCGTTTTCCGACATGTCCTCGCTGTTCGCGAAGTAGGGGAGCGGGGCGGACGCCCTCAGGACGCGACCCCGGCTTCGGCCACCAACTGGTCGCGCAAGAAGCTGAGGAAGGTGCGCACGCCGTCGGGCAGGGTACGTCCGGCAAGGGTCTGCAGCTCGATGGCGCGGCTTTTCATGCCGCGTTCGCGGATCGTCGCGGCATGCAGCTCGCCGCGGCGCAGGCGGTCGCCGACCGTGACCGCGCCCGAGATCGACAGCCCGCCGCCGTGCAGCACGAAGCTGGTCAGGGTCTCGAACTGGTTGCTGACCAGCACCGGCTCGAACGCGATGCCGCGTTCGCCGCACGCAATGTCGAAAAGCTGCCGCACGGTGTTGTCGCCCTCCGGCAGCGCCAGCGCATACGGCTGCATCTGGGCCAGCGTGATGCTGCGAAACCGCGCCAGCGGATGATCGGGCCGCATGATGGCGATCACGGGCGCCGCCTGGCGGTGTTCGACGCGAATGCCTTGCTCGGCAGCCCGGCTGTACGTAATGCCGATATCGGCGTCGCCATGCAGCACGATGCCCGTGACCTCGGCCGGCGGCGCCACGCGCAAGTGGAAGTGAAGCCCCGGGTAGCGTTCGCGGAATTCGGCAATGGCGCGCGGCAGGAACTCGATGGCAAAACCGGCCGAACTGGCCACCCGCACGCGCCCGCGCCGCAGCCCCTGCAGCGCGGCGATCTCCGTCACCACGCGATCCGCCTCCAGCGCATTACGCAGGGCGTAGGCGGCCAGCAGCTCGCCCGCGGCGCTGGCCACCATGCCGCGCGGCCGGCGGTCGAACAGCGGCACGCCCAGCAAGGCCTCCAGCGCCGCCACCTGGCGGCTGACCGCGGACACCGTGACATTGAGCCGCTGCGCCGCCTCGGTCAGCGACCCGGTCCGGACGACTTCCAGGAAATGGCGCAGCGAGGTGTCCTGCAGGCGGTGCGACAGCATCGGTTCGGGCTCCGTGTGGTTGGGGTTTAGGTTTGCGTTTTAGGAAAGGGTATTTGAAAAAATCATCGATTGTGGGAAACCCACGCCGCCCCTATGCTCTTTCCTGACAACGACAGGACGCAGAGGAGACAGGCTTCCATGAACGCGCCAACGGGCAACCCCGCCACCCCAGCCGCCAACCCGACCGATTCCATCCTCGAGCTCGACGCCGTCGCCTTGTCACGGGCCATCCATGCGCGCGAGGTGTCGTGCGTGGAGGTGCTCGACGCCTGTCTGGCACAGATCGACCGCCACAATCCGCGCGTCAATGCCATCGTGGCGCCGGTGGACCGTGACCGTCTGCGCCGGGACGCCGCCGGCCTCGACGGCGAACTCGCCCGGGGCGCGAGCCGCGGCGTGCTGCATGGGTTCCCGCAGGCGCCCAAGGACATCATGCCGGCGGCTGGCATGGTGACCACCAAGGGCTCGCCGATCTTCGCCGGGCAGGTCAGCCAGACCGATGCCGTGATCTTCGAGCGCATGCGCGCCGGCGGCGCACTGTTCGTCGGCCGCACCAACTCGCCCGAGTTCGGCCTGGGCGGGCACACCTACAACCCGGTCTATGGCACCACCCGCAACGCCTGGGACCCGTCACGCTCGGCCGGCGGCAGCAGCGGCGGGGCGGCCGTGGCGGTGGCGCTGCGCATGCTGCCGGTGGCCGACGGCTCAGACATGATGGGATCCCTGCGCACGCCGGCCGCGTTCAACCATGTGTATGGCCTGCGCACCTCGTTTGGCTGCGTGCCGCACGGGCCGACCGAGGAGGTCTTCTTCCAGCAGTTCAGCGTGGCCGGGCCAATGGCGCGCAATGTGCCGGACCTGGCGCTGTTGTTGTCGGTACAGGCCGGGTTTGACCCGCGCCTGCCGCTGACACGCCGTGCCGAGGCACCGGGCAGCTTTGCGCTGCCGTCCGAGCGCGACTGGAGCGGCGTGCGCATCGGGTGGCTCGGCGACCTCGGTGGCCATTTGCCGACCGAGCCCGGCCTGCTCGATACCTGCGTCATGTCGCTCGGTCATCTGCGCACGCTCGGCTGCACGATCGACGCCGCGCTGCCGGACTTCGACCTGGAGCGCTTGTGGCAGGCATGGATCGACCTGCGCAGCTTTGCCGTCGCGGGTGCCAATGGCGCGCTCTACCGCGACCCTGTCAAGCGCGCACAGCTCAAGCCGGAAGCCGCCTGGGAAATCGAACGCGGGCTGGCCCTGTCAGGATCGCGCGTATATGAAGCCATGACTGTACGCAGTGCGTGGTACCAGGCGCTGCGCGCGCTGTTCGAGCGCTTCGACTACCTGGTCATGCCGGCGGCACAGGTCTTCCCGTTCCAGGCCGAACTGGACTGGCCGCACGCCATCGACGGCCGCGACATGGACACGTATCACCGCTGGATGCAGGCCGTGGTGCCGGCGACGATGTCGGGCCTGCCCGCGCTGGCCGCGCCGGCGGGCTTCGGTCGCCAGGGGCTGCCGGCCGGCATCCAGATCATCGGCCCCGCCCAGGCCGACGCCGCGGTGCTGCAGCTCGGCCATGCCTATGACCAGGCGGGTGGCTTCTCGCGCATGCGCAGCCCCTGGCTGGCGTAGGCGCCGGACCTTCGAGTTGATCCGCGCGCGGCAAGCCGCCGTCCGAATGGCTTCGTCTTCCCCTCGTTTCCCCAAAAGCCGCAGGCAGGAGTTGAACCGATGACCGCAACGCCCACGAAATCTTTCCTTGCATGCGCCGGCCTGGCGATGGTGCTGGCTACCGCGCCGGCCGCGGCGCAGGGCCCGGCCTATCCCAACCGGCCAATCCGGCTGGTGGTGCCCTTCGCCGCCGGTGGTGCGACCGACGTGCTGGGCCGCTTGCTGGCGGTGGGCCTGACCGAGAAGCTTGGCCAGCCCGTCGTGGTGGAGAACAAGCCCGGCGCCAGCACGGTAGTCGGCGCCGCGCAGGTCGCCAAGGCCGCCCCCGATGGCTATACGCTGCTTCTTGCCGCCAGTACCACGTTGACGCTGAATCCGGCCATCCGGCAAAACCTGTCGTACGACCCGATCAAGAGCTTTACGCCCCTGGGGCTCGTCGCCGACATGAGCCTGGTGCTGGTCGCCAACCCCGATCTCCCGGTGAATTCGCTCAAAGACCTGGTGGTACAGGCAAAGGCAAATCCGGACAAATTTTCCTATGGCTCGTTCGGCGCCGGATCGTCCGTGCATTTTGGTGGCGAGATGCTGAAGGCGGCCACTGGTACGCGCATGGTTCACGTGCCGTTCAACGGCAGTGCGCCAAGCCTGACGGCGCTGGCCGGCGGGCAGGTCCAGGTCGCGGTGGACACCGTGGTTGCCAGCCTGCCGCTGATCAAGGGCGGCAAGATCAAGCCGCTGGCAGTGCTGTCGGCGCAGCGCCTGCCCGCGTTGCCGCAGGTGCCTACCGTGGCCGAAAGCGGTTATCCCGGCTTCCAGATGGGCACCTGGTTTGCGTTGATAGCACCGGCTGGCCTGCCGGCACCGGTACAGCAGAAGCTGGAAAAAGCGCTGGCGGAAGTGGCCAACGCGCCCTCAACCAAGGCCCGCATGGTCGAACTGGGCTTGACCCCGGCCTATGGCAATGGCGCGGCGATCAAGGCCCGCGTCGAGAAGGAACTGCCGGAGATGCGAGCGGTGGCGGCGCGCGCGGACATTCACGCGGAGTAGAGAGGCGGGGAGCCGGCAAGAACGTGCCGAACACCGTGAACACGATGACTGCCGACGGGCGGCCGGTGCGGTAGCTCGTCTGGCCGCATTGGGGTTAAAGCCCCGCACCAACGACTTAACATAAGACCGATTATGCGTAGCATCGCTGTTGGCGCCAGATTCTAATGTCCGCTTATAGCCAGATTCAAATGT